>SXHS01000022.1 GCA_005773145.1 Planctomycetaceae bacterium
ACTCCGGGGTACGGGTGACAATCGTCAATCCAAAATTGCTGGGACACGAGGGTGCTCATTGACCAACAGCCCGTAGGCAAGCGGACGGCACGAGATTAGGATGGGGAGGCCGTTTTGAGTCCCCAACTCTCCCGGAATTTCCTGCTAATTGCTAAAACCCAGTTCGTGGGAATCATGGGGTCACTTGTCGCCTGCGGCAGCTGAAAACAATCCCAGAAATTTATGACAAAAAGGGTTTGCGATGCATGTTGCCAAGTGCCGTCTGCATGGTGGCTCGGTTGTGTTTGGTTGCCTGGAACAGGACCAGTTGATCGTACTTTCCGGCGTCGATCCATCGATCCGCACCCTGGCCGATTTGTTGGAGCAACCGGATCCGACCCAGAGTGCCAAGCAATTGGCGGCGTCCGCGACTGAGCGAGTTCCAGCCCAGGCGTACGCGGTGCTGGCACCAATCGATCAGCAGGAGGTTTGGGCGGCGGGAGTCACCTACCGCCGCAGTAAGACGGCACGGATGGAAGAGTCGGATGTGGCCGCGTCGTGTTATGACCGCGTCTACCAGTCCGCCCGTCCGGAACTATTCATGAAGGCCACGCCCCATCGAGTCGTCGGGCCGAACCAACCATTGGGCATTCGCACCGATTCCAAGTGGGACGTGCCGGAGCCCGAATTGACTCTCGTCATGAATTCCCGAATGGATTTAGTCGGTTTCACCATCGGCAATGACATGAGCAGTCGCGATATCGAAGGTGAGAATCCGCTGTATCTGCCCCAGGCCAAGGTCTACAACGCCTGCTGCGGATTGGGCCCCGTGATTACACTAAGACCGGCCATGCCAGCGCTGGCCAACATCGGTATTCGGCTGGAGATTCACCGCAGTGGTACGGTGGCATTTCAAGGCGCCACGCGGGCCACAGAAATGGCCCGTACCTTCGAGGAACTCATCGGTTGGCTCGGTCGCGAAAATCGATTTCCGCAAGGCGTTTTTCTGATGACGGGTACGGGCGTCGTACCGGACAGCGATTTTACGTTGCAACCCGACGACCAAGTTTCCATTTCGATTGACGGCATCGGTACGTTAACGAACCCGATCCGGCCCGCCGGCGAACTGTAACGACCATCACTGAGAGGGAGATTGCTACCATGTCTGACATTTCAATCACCGTCCAAACCCGCGCCGGGCGAGAGTGCGCCAGCAGCGGTTCGAGATGGGAGCCCATTATGGGCTACAGTCGAGCCGTGCGGAGCGGGCCCTTCATCGCCGTTACCGGCACCGTCGGAGTCCATGCGGACGGCACTTACAGCACATCCCTGGCTGACCAGACGGCCCGTTCGCTGGCCATTATTCAAGCGGCCGTGGAGGGCCTCGGGGGCCAGTTGTCGCAGGTGATTCGCACCCGCATGTACGTCACCGACGTCAGCCGCTGGGAGGAGGTCGCTCGCGTGCACGGCCAAGTGTTCGGCGAAATCCGCCCGGCGACGACCATCGTGGAGGTCGCCCGACTCATCGACGACGCGGCACTCATCGAAATCGAGGCCGACGCCTACGTCGGCTGACCGGGTTCCCGTTCCACTCGAAATCCGACCTTTTTCATGGTATAATGAAGAATTGGTCCCGCCTGTTGACGAAGAAATTGCCAAAATGACCGGGCGCGGAGGTGGGCGAGGTCGGCACGCCCTCGCCGGCTTCCGCTTGGCATGGGAGAGCGGGCATGAAACGCGCGAGATTCCCACATTCCCCAAACCGCTCTGGGTACGTTGGTGTTGGGCTCTTGATCGCCACAATCTTCTCAGCCGGCCGCTGGTCTGGTGGCCTGTTCGCTGAGGGATCCGAACCTTCCCAGGCCGTCGTGTCACGCGAGCAGGCTGATTTTTTTGAAGCGAGCATTCGCCCACTGCTCGTGTCGCAGTGCCTGGAGTGTCACAACTCAGACGAGTCATCAGGTGGCCTGCGGGTTGATTCGCGCGATGCGCTGCTAACTGGAGGGGATACGGGGCCGGCCATGGTCCCCGGGAATGCAGCCGAGAGCCTCGTGATAACGGCGGTTCATCAGTCGGGTGAACTGCGCATGCCACCTGACAGCCGCCTGAATGTTTCACAAATCGAAGCCCTGGAACGTTGGATCTTGATGGGCGCTCCATGGCCGGAGGAGGCGGCGACTTCCAGCCGTGATCGTCATGCCAGCGCCCGTCATTGGGCTTTTCAACCACTAGTCCACGCCCCATTGCCGCAAGTCCGGCAGGCGAGTTGGTGCCGGAATCCGCTCGATCGGTTTGTGTTGTCACAATTGGAGGCGCAAGGCTTGAAGCCGGCGTCTCGCGCCGATCGCGCCACCCTGATTCGTCGCGTTACCTACGACCTGACGGGGCTGCCTCCATCGCCGGAGGAGATGGACCGATTTCTCCAGGACCCCAACCCCGACGAGGATGCCTTTCGCAATCTCGTGGATCGTCTGCTGGCCTCCCCTCATTACGGCGTCCATTGGGCCAGACATTGGTTGGACGTAGCACGATATTCGGACGCCAAGGGTTATGTGGCGGGATCCGAAGAACGGTTCTTCGTTCATTCCTCGGCCTACCGCGACTGGGTGGTGCGGGCTCTGAACGAGGACATGCCCTACGACCGATTTCTCATGCTGCAATTGGCGGCTGATCAAGTCGATTCTGCCAAAAAACAGGACCTGGCAGCGATGGGATTTTTGACGGTGGGCCGTCGGTTCCTGGGCTTAACGCATGACATTATCGACGATCGGATCGATGTGGTCACGCGCGGCACCATGGGGCTAACGGTGATGTGCGCCCGTTGCCATGACCACAAATATGACCCAATCCCCACCGCCGACTATTACGGTTTGTACGGCGTCTTCAACAACTGTTCGGAACAGCAGATCGAGATCACCGGCCCCGAAGCGGCCGATCCCGCATCGGACCCATTTGTCCGCGAACTGCGGTCACGGCAACAAAAACTTGAAGAGGTCCTGGCCGCCGAAAAGTCTGCGTCCCACCAGCGAGTCCGTCAGCGGGTTACCGATTACCTGGTAGCCCAGCTCGAACTACACCGCTACCCCGAGGAGGGATTCAACCAAGTGCTTGGAAAGCACGACATGGTGGCCATGATCGTCCGACGATGGCAGGGCTATCTGGCAGAAACGAAACAGAGTCAGGACCCCGTGTTCTTGGCGTGGCATCGGTTTGCATCGCTGCCAACGAGTGATTTTGCCGAGCAATCTCAGGCCGTCGTGGATGAGCTTAAGGAACTGCCTGCGACGCAGCTCAATCGGCTGGTGGCTGCGGCCTTTCGCGCCCCTCCGGAAAGCATGCGCGAAGCCGCAGAACGCTACGGAAAATTACTGACCGATATTGACCAGCAGTGGGAACGCTCAGTGGCCGCCGCGACGGAAGCTTCCAACCAGCCCCCCCACACGTTACCGGACCCGGATGCCGAGGCGTTGCGACAGGTATTGTACGGATCATCATCGCCTTGCCGCGTCCCCAATGAACCGATCGTGAGCATCGAATACTACTTCGATCGCGATACGCGACACCCCATCTGGTTGGCCCAGAGCCGCGTGGATCGTTGGCTGATGCAGTCGCCAAACGCGTCGAAATTCGCCATGGCGGTAGCCCTGGTGGATCGTTCTTGGCTACGCGAACCGCGGATCTTCCGAAGAGGAAATCCCGCCAATCGGGGGGACGAGGTACCGCGAAGATTCCTCTCGTTGATCGCTGGCCCTGCAGCGCCGGCCTTCAACCACGGAAGCGGTCGACGCGAGCTGGCCCAGGCGATCATCGATCCCACGAATCCGCTGACACCGCGTGTCTGGATTAATCGGATTTGGATGCATCATTTCGGGAGCGGTCTGGTTCGCACGCCCAGCGATTTTGGCGTCCGAGCGGAACCCCCCAGCCATCCCCGCCTGTTGGATTGGCTGTCTCGTCGTCTGTTGACGGAAGGTTGGAGTACCAAGGCCATCCACCGGTTCATCTTGTTGTCGGAGACCTACCAGCAAGAATCCGCCCTCGACCCCCAGGAGCTGGCGTTTCAAAACGCCTCGAAAATTGATCCCGAAAATCGCCTCCTGTGGCGGATGCCGTCGCGACGCCTGGCTTTCGAGGAAGTGCGAGATGCCTTATTGCTGGCATCTGGTGATCTCGATCCGCAGCTGGGGGGGACGACGCGAGATTTGTTTCCGGCGGATGACACCCATCGGCAGCGTACGTTGTTTGGCCTGGTCGACCGCCAATACCTCCCCCAAGTGCATCGCGCGTTCGACTTTGCCAATCCCGATCTGCACATCCCACAGCGCAGCGAGACCTCCGTTCCACAACAGGCGTTATTCGGACTTAATCACCCATTCGTCGCGCGACGTGCCGCTGCCCTGATCGCACGCCTCGAACGTGATCGGACAACGCACGGATTCCCTGCGGATCCAAATGAATCCAGCGAGTGGGAACAGGCCAGAATCACCTGGCTCTACCAGCAGGTGTTGCAGCGATCCCCACACGATGAGGAAATGCAACAGGCACGGCATTTTCTGGCATCGACAAATGAACATCCGACAGACGCTCCACCTCCGGCGTCTCGAGCGTGGCGCTACGGGTATGGCGTGTTCCAAGAAGACACCGGACGGTTGGGAGAGTTCACGCCATTTTCACATTTTAATGGGGTGAGCTGGCAAGGTGGTCCCGAGGTTCCCACCCGCCACTTGGGCATGATCCGACTGAGCGACACCGGAGGCGATGCTGGAAATGAAGGGGGGCGGGTGGTGGTACGTCGCTGGGTGGCGCCCCGTTCGATGACCGTCAAGATTCAATCCGAATTGGCGAGGCCGGCAACCGCCGCGGATGGCGTTCGCGGGTGGATCGTATCCCGTCGCCTGGGCGTGTTGGCCTCCGCGAATGTGCCAAAGGAACGCCAGCCGCTGAAGGTGGAACAACTTGCGGTTCAGGCGGGAGAACCCTTGGACTTCGTGACCGGCTGCAATCAAGATTCAGAAGACGATGACTTCACGTGGGATGCTACCATTACCGAAGTGGCCATCGATGGTGCCAACGTTGCAGGAACCGCCGTCGCTCCCACGGCGCACGACGGCTCAGATCCACCGGTCACCACTTGGAACGCACAACGCGACTTCAGCGGCCCCACCAGTGGACCGTTGGGCAAGTGGGACCAATTGGCGCAGGTGCTGTTGCTGTCCAACGAGTTTGTTTTTGTCGATTGAAGTCTATGGAATCGTAATCGGTGATGCGTGCGGGGCGTGGATTGGCGGAGAAGAACGCACGCGAAGGGGGATGCGGAAATGATGATACCCGGTCGTCGCGAATGGCTACAGCAGGCAGGACTCGGCCTGGGGGCGCTTGGATTGGCCCAGGTATGGGCCGATGCCGGGGATGCGCAGGCCCCGAGCACCACCGTATCCTCCCTCCCATCCCCCGGCACCTTGCGGTTGCGTACGCCGCGACTACCGGCGCGGGCGACTCGGGTGATCCATTTTTTCCTCAACGGAGGTCCGTCTCAGGTCGATACGTTTGATCCTAAACCGGCGCTGCAGAAATACGCTGGCAAGCCACTCCCCCAAGTACTGTTGACCGAGAGCAAGACAGGAGCCGCCTTTCCCTCGCCGTTTAAGTTTCAGCAATACGGGCAGAGCGGCATTCCAGTGAGTGAGTTATTCGCCCGCACGGCCCAGCATGTCGATGAAATGGCGGTGATTCGGTCCATGTACGGACAGGTGCCGAATCACGAGCCCTCGTTGATGCTGATGAACTGCGGCAATTCCGTGCTCCCGCGCCCCAGCGTGGGTTCCTGGGTATTGTACGGACTGGGAACCGAGAACCAGAATCTCCCCGGCTTTGTTGCCATGTGCCCGATGGGTTACCCACTCAAGGCTATCGAAAATTGGCAATCAGCGTTCCTGCCTGGTGCCTTTCAGGGGACGTACATCGATCCACAACGTCGCGAGGTCGATCGGCTGATTGAAAATATTCGCAGTCCTCACGCGACGACGCACGCGCAGCGCCATCAGCTGGACTTACTGATGGCGATGAACCGCACCCACCAGAAACAGCGCCCCGATGAACGCTTGGACGCGCGGATTCAGTCGTTCGAGTTGGCATTTCGCATGCAGGTGGAGGCAGCCGAGGCCTTCGATTTAGCGCGCGAGTCGCAGCAGATGCTCGACCTTTATGGGGACACCATGCATGGCCGGCAAACACTGATTGCTCGACGCCTGGTGGAACGCGGCGTGCGGTACGTCCAGCTCTGGCATGGGCCCGCTCATCCGTGGGATAGTCATACGGAAGTCGAGAAGAACCATCGCCAATTGGCGAACGAACTGGACCAGCCGCTGGCGGCGTTGATCACCGATCTCAAGCAACGTGGTATGCTCGACGATACACTCATCATTTGGGGCGGGGAATTCGGGCGTACCCCCACCGTCGAATTGACTGTGGATGGCAAATCGCAATTGGGTCGGGACCATAATCACTACGGATTTTCAGTCTGGATGGCCGGCGGTGGAGTTCGCGGCGGTACGATCTATGGCTCGACCGATGATTTTGGCTTCAAAGCCCTAGAGAACCCCACCAGCGTGCATGATCTGCATGCCACAATCCTGCATCTGCTGGGATTGAATCACGAGCAACTCACGTTCCGTTACGCGGGGCGTGACTTCCGGCTGACCGATGTCAGCGGCAAAGTGATTCGGGAAATAATTGCATAGGATGCGGGCGCACCCGCGAACTCAGCCGAGCATACCGCTGGCCGTGAGTAATGTTTCTTGGACGTCGAGATCGTGCTCGCGGGTCCATTCGGGCGGTTTTGTGCCCCGCACAACCGCGACAAACTCGCGCAAATCGTTGATCTGCAAAGGCTGGTCTTCCAGCTCCAGGGTTTCCCAATCGGCTTGGCCAGCCCGAACGGTCTGTATCACCTGAACCTTGCGATTCGCAAGGTGGCCACTCCCCAGATGTGGAATGATGCACGAACCCTCGGTGCCATAGACTTCGATGCGCCGCGAGGTGGGGGCGGTCTCCAATGCCGGGACCTCGATCACCGCATGTGCCCCCTCGCAGCCGAAGATGGCCACGCCATTGTCGTTGAAGGAAGCGGGTGGGGCGGTGTGATGATGGGCCAAAATGGAGTGTATCTTTTGGGGTTTACCCAACAGTGTGACCATAAGATCGACGAGATGGCCTGCCATCTCAAAGAAAATGCCCCCATGATACGGGGCCAATTCTTCGACCCAGCGATGATAGATCGACAGTTCCTTGGGCATTCGTCCACGCATCATGTAGATGTGCCCAAAGTCGCCACGCCGGGACCAGCGAAGAATTTCTTGTATCGCCGGCATGTACCGAAACAGATAGGTCATCTGCAGATGCAATCCGCGGTCCTGCGCCAGCGCGGCCACGCGCCGATGTTCTTGCAGGTCACATCCGGCTGGCTTTTCCAGGAGTACGGGGCGGCCACTCTCGAGGGCCATGCGTGCCCAACGCAAGTTGTCGGTCACACGTCCCTCGATCACCACTCCGTCGAGCGGCTGCTCCAGAAGCTCCTCCGGCGTCGAAAACTCGCGCATGTCGGGGAACAAATCGCGCCAAGCCTTTCGACGCTGCTCGCACACGGCCGGCTCGGGATCGTAACAACCGACCCACTCAAACTCAGCGGGATGGGTGACAATCTGTCGGGCCATGCCATCGGCGTGCGTGTGCCACATACCCAACATGCCCAGTCGAAACGGCTTCATTGCAATTCCTCAAGCTCTTCGAAATGCCATTTGAAATGATGGACGGGTGTTGCTGGAGTCACGACAGCCGCGACAGAAACTCGCGCAAGGCCGCATAATACTCGATCGGCGGCAAGTCGTTGTGCCCCCCCGTGGGGATGGAAAAAAATGTCTTGTCATGCCCACCAGCGGCCGCGAAAAGCCGCTGGCCCATCTCGTACGGGACAATTTCGTCGTGGACGGCATGACTGATCAACAGCGGGCCTTCGTACCGACGGATTTTCTCCAGAGATAGAAACTGGCTACGCATCAACTGTCGCACGGGGAGCCAAGGGAAATGATAGGCGGCCATCTCGCGCATTGATGTGAAGGTGCTTTCCAAAACGAGCCCACGTGTGCCGCGGGCAACGGCCAGGTCGATCGCCGTAGCCCCCCCCAACGAACGTCCCAGTAGGACCACCTGGTCCTCGGAGATGCCGGCCCGTTGTGCCAACCATCGCTGGGCGGCAGCCGCGTCGGCCAACACGCCCAGCTCGTCGGGTGTGCCCTCGCTTCGTCCATAACCGCGATAGTCCCAGGCGAAAATCGCCAAATGCCACTCATCACGAAAAAAACGCAAGAGGTCCGCCAGGTAGGCCACATGCTCGCCGTTACCATGACAATGCAGGACCTGAGCGATCGGCTGCGGCGGAGTGACGTACCAACCGTGGAGTTTCGTGCCATCGGCCGATTGAAAATGAACTTCCTCCTGGTCCAAACCGGTCGGATGCCAATCGCCGACCGGATAGCGGGGCGCGGGAAAGATCAGGCTGTTTTCAATCTGCGACAGCATGCTCATGGCTCACGCCCGCTCCCGAAATTTGGCTAAATCATCGAGCGATCGCCAGCGGACGTCTTGCGAAACTCGCCCCGGTAAATGGGCTTGCCTTCCAAACGCATGCGGCGTTCGAAGTGAGTATGGTAGTCCATGGAGTGCTCGGCGTGCCGCTCGGCAATGGGATGGGGTCCGACCAATCGCGAGGCGTTCGCCAATACCTCACAGGACAGCTGAAAATACTCCTGCACGTCGGTCCAGAGGACTAGCCGGCCGGCGGGGACCAGTACGCGCTCGATGTGTTCGACAAAGTCGGGCATGAGCAGGCGTCGACGATGGTGACGCTTTTTCCACCAGGGATCGGGAAAGTAGACATGAACCGCTTGGACGCTGGCACTTGGAATGTGTTGCGCAAACACCTCTCGCGCATCCCCATGGACGATCTTGGCATTGGTCAGATCGGCCTTGGCCAATCGTGCTGCGGTCGTGCGCGCGTATTTACGCGCGACTTCCACCCCCAGAAAATTCGTCCCCGGCACCTGAGTGGCCACATTGCGGAGAAACAGGCCTTTGCCACAGCCGACCTCAATCTCCCACGGCAGATCATTGCCAAACAGCGTGTTGCTGTCGCAAACCGGCGGCAAATCGTCGCTGTGGCAAAGATGGCGTGCTAGATCCAACTCGGGATCGATCCGCGGAACAGCGCGTCGTCCCATTCCATCACCCCGTGCGGCGTCCCGCCGACACCTCGGACAATTCCAGGGGCACACCCTTGATCATGCCATCGACCACGATCGCCTCCCCGACAATTCCCTGGAATCGACAATTGATCATTCGGCCACGCCGCGACTTGATTTCCTGGCAGGCGATGATCAAGCGATCTCCCGGAAAGACCGGTTCGCGGAACCGCACCTCTTCCAGTCCGCCAAAGCCCACGACCGCCGCCCCTAGCAGGTCATAACGTACGGCAAAGTAACTGCACAGTTGGGCTGCCGCCTCGCACATCAAGATACCCGGCAGCAAAGGCGCGCCGGGCATGTGCCCCCGCACCCAGAATTCATCGGCCTTGACGTCGTGGTAACCCACGCAGATCTTGCGTTCCAGATCCTCATAGATCACGGCCGTCAACTGTTCCATTTCAAAGCGTTGCGGATTGTACTTGCGGATGTCATCAAGATCCGCAATCACACGATCGAAGTCCAGCTGAGCTGGGTCAACGATGTAATCTCTGCCAGCCACGACTACGCCTCACGTGCGGATCTTGCGGCGTTTGGCCCGACGAGCCTTGGCGTTGGCCGGCCGCTTACCATGGTTAGCTTTCTTCAATACCCGATGTGGTTTCGCCATGATCGTTCCTTGGTAATGGTTTTCGAATATATATATTTGCAAATGCAAAGGGGATCAGTTAGAATCTCAAATCTCAAGCCCCGCCATCCTACCAATAATCGCCCTCACTGAAAAGGGATCTCGATAAACGGGGGGACAGTCGTAACCCGAAGCGTCAGCGAGGGACACCTGACCCGGCCGTCTGCGGCAGACTGGCAGCCTTGGACCGGCGGGGCGGGAGTTGGCCGTCGATCGCCGGCCCCGGCGAATCGTTGTGGACGGTCGCCCCAAGCGACTGACGACGCTGCCACCATTTCAGCAGGGCCGGCAGCGTGAACAGTGACGTTATCAGGCAGGTGGTCATGCCGATCGTCATGATGCGTCCCAGGCTGCGCAGTCCCTCATGGTGGGCGATCATCAAGCTGCCAAATCCTACGATCGTGGTTACGGACGTCATGACAACTGACAACGCGGTTGAGCGACTCATCCGATACGCGGCCCCCTGTCGGAAATAGTCATGCACGACATGGACACCGTCGTCGACACCGATGCCGAGCAAGAGCGGCAAAGCGATCATATTGGCGGGATTCAAAGGAATGTCCAGCCAAGCGATCAAGCCCAGCATATGCGTCACACCGAGAAGCATGGGCATCATTGCCAACGCTGCTAAAGAGAGTGAGCCCATGTCAAGCACGAGTAGGGCCACAACCGCAATGAACGAATAGATCGCCGTCTGAAAATAGCTGTGCAGCATTTCACGAGAGGCATAGTAGGTTTGCAAGGGCTGCCCCGTTGCGTTGGGATCCACACCCTTGACGTCTCGCACAAACCGCTCCAGCTCCTGCATATCCCATATGGCCCCCCTCGCGTAAACTCGCAGCAGATGAAAACCATCTCGACCGACAAACCTTCGAACTAAACTGGGGGGCAAATCGTGCCAGGACGGTGGGGCAGGGGCGCTGATCGCACGCACGGATTGTAGTCGTCGCAACAAGTCCTGGGCCATCGTTTGTTGATACGTGGTCACCCTTTGGAAATACTCGGCTTGCGGCATTTGCACCAATCGATCGGCCAGTCGGACTAGTTGCTCCCTCATACCATCCGTCGCCTGGCCGGCGAACATGCCTTGCAGTGCCGTCAGAGCGGCCGCCACTTCGTCCGACGACGCCACCGGAATTACGGGAGGACGCGCCGGGACCTGGACCAGACGCTGCGACCATTCCGCCACGGCGCGATCTCGTTGTGCGTTGCGCGGCGGAATCAGCGAATACAGCTCTTCCACACGCTGCACACTTTCATGCGTCAAAAAAGCCTCTTTGCGCCGCTCGAGTTCCGCCAGATCGGCCGACGAGGAAACCGCGTACCACACGCTGTCTTCAGTGTTTTCCAGCAGCCGCCGTTCCCAGGCCACGCTTTCCACGTCGGCGGCCTGCAGGTTGAGCAGATTGTGGTCGTAGCGAATCTCGCTGGCATGCACCCCACACCAGACCGTGGCGCCCACCGTCAACAAAATGAGCAGACGAGGCACGCGCAGCAGAGCCGACACCAGCCCATCCACAGCCAGCATGGCGGGAATCGGCGTCTCGACGGAGCGATCGCCATCGGCCAGGCGAATGAGGGCGGGGAGTACGACGAGTGCGGCCAGGACGCAAAACACAATGCCACCAGCGGCGATGATTCCCAGCTCCGCGATCCCCGTGAATGGGGTGAGCCAAAACATGGCAAATGCGACAGCGGTCGTGGCTCCCCCGGTGATGAGCCCCGGCCCCACGCGAGTGGACGCGGCGATCAAGGACGTCGCACAATCCCTTGTTTCTTGCAGATGCTCCACATAGGAAGCCACATAATGAATGCCAAAGTCGATACCCAATCCAATCAAGATAACACCAAACGCGCTACTCAATAGATTCAGATGACCAATGATCAAAACGAGGTAACCGACGGTCCAACCCAAGGCCACCAACAACGTGACCACGGCGGCCACGGGGTAACGGACGCCACCAAAACCGGCAAGAAACGCCACGCCGACCCCGGCCAGACTCAAGATGGTGGCCCAGGTCATATCCACTTGACTGGTCTCCATCTCGTCGCTTTCCATCACGGGGAGCCCTGTCAAGCCAATCTTCACCTGCGGATACCGTCGCCGGGATTCATCTCGCAGCCGGCGCAGTTCGGCCATCGCCGCTAGATTTTTGGGAACGTTGTCACTCCCATGCGTCAGATGCAATTGGATGAAGTGGAGCCGACCATCGTCGCTGGACAAATACCGCGAACGCAATTGTTGGTGAATGTCTTGCAGCCGATCCATGTCGCGCCAAGGGGACGCATAATCACCGCTTGGCTCCAAGGCGGCTTCCAGTCCCTGTAGGAGCGGTTGCATCATGGCGGGGCTCAATGACAAAGCCCCACCAACCTCCGGCGAGCCCGCCCGAGGGGAAGCAGGGGGCGCTGCCCGGGCGTGGGACGCTAATTCCGCCAACTGGATGAGTTGCTTGCCGAGATTGAACCGCGACCAATCATCGGCCAGAACCGGATCCGACTGGGCTAAAAATTGCTGCAGGCCAGCCCATTGCTGCTCGGGCAGGTAGTGCACCCCCTTCGCGGCCAATTGCGATAGGTCCACTTTGTAAAGGATTTGCGTGAACCACTCGTGTCGTGCCTCCAAGTTGCGACCCAACTCCTCAACCACCGCCTCCGCGATGGCGCGTTGGTCCCCCTCGACGACCACGACCACATCATCTTGATGATCGAACTGTTTTAGATGATTCATCCACAGCTGCGTGTAGCGACTGGACGGATTCAGTAGGTCCAAACGTCCCGTGCGCATTTGCATCTGGGTCGCCGCCAAGTAGGTGCCCGCGACGGCCGTGAGGAGCGAAAGGGCCAATACGGAGCGGGGAAACCGTACCACCCCACGCGTCATCCCAGCGAGGAGTCGCGCGGCCCAGGAGTGCGGTTCGAGACAACTAGCGACTTGGGTCATGATGGCTCCTATAGCGTTCGCCAACACCCAGCTCAAGGGGAATCGTGGCGGAGGATCAGCCGGCGGGCTCCTTTCCCCACGAGACCGCTGCCAATCGGGACAAAAGCCGCTCGGCGGCACCGCTATCGAGTGCCGCCGCCGCACGCTCCGCCGCAGAAATCGGCGAGACCGCCAAGCCAACGGTCCAAAGCGAGGCCGCTGCATTGAGGACCACGATATCACGTGATGGTCCCCGCTCACCCGCAAACACCTGTCGAATGCGGTCGGCACTCTCCTGGGGCGTCCCCACGAGCAGGGCTGAGCGGTCCGCCCGCGACAGCCCAAAGTCCTCAGGCAGCCAAGTGAATTCACGGACACCGGCCGCCGTGGCCTCCAGCACGCGCGTGGCCGCGCTAAGGGTCACTTCATCCAACCCATCCTCGCCATGCACCACCACCGCCTTGATCGTACCCAAACGGCGCGCTGCCTGGGCCATCCGTTGTTGAATGTCGGCCCGGCCGACTCCCAACAATTGAAAGGGCGCGCCGGCCGGATTGCACAAGGGCCCCAATAGATTAAAGATCGTCGGCACCCCCAACTGGCGACGCACCTCCGCGACTCGCTTCATGGCCGGGTGTAGCAAAGGCGCAAAACAAAAGCCAATGCCCAACTGGTTGAGACACGTCTCGACTCGACCGGTGTCGGCCTCGACGTTGACCCCCAACGCCATCAACACGTCAGCCGATCCCGACTTGCTGGTAACGCTGCGATTACCATGTTTGGCGACATGAGCACCCGCTGCGGCGGCCACCAGAGCCGCCGCCGTACTGATATTGAAAGTGCCGCTGTGGTCCCCCCCCGTGCCGCAGGTATCCAACAAGTTCTCACGGGAAGTGTGGATGGAAACCATGTGACGGCGCAGGGTCGCGGCCGCACCCGCGATTTCATCAACCGACTCCCCCTTGGCGCGCAGCGCCATCAGCAACAATCCCAGCTCGTTCGGCGGACATTCGCCGCTCATGATCTGATCCATCACGGCGGACGTTTGCTCCATGGTCAGGTCCTGGCCGCCAGCAATTTGCCCCAATATGGCTTCTAACACAATACGCGGTCTCCGTCCCGCTTCATCGGCGGGTCTGCGATGCGGGTTGTAGGGCGACTGTCGGCCCGTGACCAAGTAAGTGCGGCGACCGACGAACCAGCGATTATACAGGGGTCGAGCGTGACTCGAACACAGGGGCACGCTCGGACAAGCCGCCCGTGGCACCGATCTTGCTGGTCACGCTACCACCATTTAGAATCGGGGGGCGTTGGACGCGGTGGTGCCCGTAGATCGTGAGGAACTCATGTCCCGGAAGGTGTTGATCGACTGTGATCCCGGGATTGACGACGCCGTCGCCTTGTGCGTGGCGCTGTTTGATCCACGACTGGAAGTGCAGGCGATTACGGCCGTTGAGGGGAATGTTGCCGCGAGACAGGCCACACGCAACGTGCAGGTCATTGTGGATCAGCTCGATCCTCCGCGCTATCCGAGGATGGGTGCGGCGAGCCCTCCCGATTCTTCAAGCGCCGTTCATGGGCGCGACATGCACGGCGAAGACGGGCTGGGGAATGCGGGCTACGAAGTTTCGGAACTTCACCACCCGCGTCCGTCCGACAAGCTGATATCGGATACCGTACGGGGAGCACCCGAGGAAGTGACCATTGTGGCGCTGGGGCCGCTCACGAATATCGCTCGGGCATTTCAACGTGACCCCGAGTTAGCTTCGCTAGTGGGCCGGTTGATCATCAGCGGAGGAAGCCCGCGCGGAATGGGAAACATCACCCCCATTGCCGAATACAACATGCACTATGACCCGGCCAGCGCACAGGCCGTCTTCCGTTCCCCCACGACGAAAACCTTGATTCCCTTGGACATCACGAACCAAGTGGCATTGAACCTTGACTTTTTAGACCAGCTCCCCGACGACTCGACTCGGGTGGGCGCGTTCCTGCGGCGAATTGTCCCCTTCGCGTATCGGGCACACCGCCAGTTGTTGGGCATGGAAGGAATCCGACTGCAAGATGTGGTGACCTTGATGGCGGCCGTTCATCCTGAATTGTTTCATACCACGTACATGGCCGGTGACGTCGAGACTCAGGGGGCCCTGACCACGGGAGCCACCGTTTTCGATCGCCGTCCGGGTCGTCAGTGGCGCGAGAACATGGAAGTGGCCACCGAGGTGGACGCCCCGGCTGTGCTGGATGGCATTCTCCGCAGCCTCCAAGAAGCCGGACGACAGTCCTAAATCTGACATCCCCGATCAAGCTTTCACGAGAATGGACCATGAATTGCACACGTCGTAATTTCGTGTTGAGCGCTGCATCTGCCGTGGCGGTGGGTCCTGCCATTCTGCAAGCCCCGGTTCGAGGCAACGACCGACGGCCCCGCATCGCCGCGTTGACCACCGCCTATCACAAGCATTCGCATGCGCAACATATTATCGATCGCTTCTTGGAAGGCTATGGCTGGGAGGGGCGGCACCATCGTCCCGCTATGGATGTGGTCTCGCTCTATGTGGAACAGGTCCCTGATAACGACCTGAGCCGGGAACGCGCCCAACGACATCCGTCGATGAAGATCTATCCGACCATCGCTGAGGCACTGACCCAAGGGGGGAGCCAGTTGGCGGTGGACGGCGTCCTGTTGATCGCGGAGTTCGGCCAGTTTCCCTCCAACGAGAAAGGACAGGTGCTCTTTCCTCGCTACGAGTACTTTCAGCAGATCGTCGAGGTCTATCGCCAGAGCGGCCGCACGGCACCCGTCTTTAACGATAAGCATCTGTCTTGGAATTGGGACTACGCCCGTCAAATGGTCGATACGGCCCGCGAGCTGAACTTCGGTTTCATGGCCGGATCCTCGTTGCCCGTCACCTGGCGTCAACCTTCGCTGGATCTGCCCTGGGGGGCGGATGTGCGCGAGGCGGTCGGCGTCTGGGCGAACGGGATCGATGGCGGCGACATCCACGTGATCGAAGCCATGCAAGCGATTGTCGAACGGCGCAAAGGGGGGGAGACCGGCGTGCGCGCGGTGCAAGCGTTCAAAGGGGACGCCTTTTGGAAAGCACTCGAGGCGGGATCCTGGGATGCCGGCGGCTGGGACGCCGAGCTGCTCGACTCAGCCCTGGCACGTAGCCACCAATTGACCCCAGCTCGCGCCACCTACAACCATGTCTTCCCCACGCGCGCGGATATCAAGCGGATGGCACCCAATTCCCATGCCTACCGTTTTGAATACGCCGATGGCCTGCGGGCGACTATGATTCAACTGGCCAATGCCACGGGTCCCGGGGTCGTCCAAGATGTCAACGTGGCCGCCCGTCTGGGGAATGGGGATGTCTTTTCGCTCTTGTTCTACCTCCCGTATCAGTCCTTGCGCAGTTTCTTCAGCCCTCAGGTACACCATATCGAGACGCTGTTCACCACAGGACGTTCCCCCTATCCGGTGGAACGCACCTTGCTTACAACGGGGATGACGGCTGCGGGAATCGAGTCCCTTTTCCAGCAGCAACAGCGATTGGAAACGCCGCACCTGACGTTCGACTACCAGCCGGTTGAGGCGTCGATGTATTGGAGGACTTAACACCATGATTCATCGCCGCACCTTTCTCGGCGCACTAGGCGTTGCCGGCGTCAGCGGTTTGTGCCCCAGTTATGCGCAAGAATCAGCCCGCGCGCAGCCGATTCGGCCCAAGAAGAAGATCGCGATTATCGCCAAC
>SXHS01000158.1 GCA_005773145.1 Planctomycetaceae bacterium
CCTCGGGCGATCAACCGATTGTGTCCGAAGCCTTGTTTGCATTGGGCAAGACCCAGTTGCTCATGACACACGAATCGGCTGGGCCGACGCTGGATGGGCCCAAGGCCATGTCCTACTTTGCGGCGGCTTTGTCCGTCGATGATTCGAATTGGCGGGCTGCCAATGAGTTGGGGTTCTTGCTGGCTCGCTACGGTCAATGGAGTGAAGCCAAAGACACACTGCTGCAGGGACTTCGCAGTCATCCCAGTCCCGAAGCGTGGCACAACCTGGCCGTGGTCCACGAAAAGCTCGGGGAACGTGACTTGGCCATTCTAGCGCGCAGTGAACTACGGGTGGCGCAGGGCCACGCCCCGTCCACGCCACTCGATGCGACGAATTCCACCAATCAAACAACGCTGCCGACCACTTCGGCTTCGGCCGATGCCTCGACATCAACGGCGCAGAAGAAGTCGGTCCCTCAGGTCACATGGGTGGATCCTGCGGCGTTCGCGGCCATGTCCCCTCGGACCGAGATGGGCGATCCGAGCGCAGGCCGGCAGGGAGCCGGAGTTGGTGCCACGCTCGGTGGCGCGCCGATTGATACAAGCGCCGGGACAGGCAACGGATCGGCTGGCCCAATGCGGGGACAAACGCGATGAGTCAACCCGTGTCTGAGCTGGTTGTGGGACCTGACGGCAACTGCCAATCGCGGCTGCTGCGCTTCGCCGTGGTGTCCGTCTCCGTGATGGCAGTCCTGTTGGGCCTCTGGGGGAGTGCGTCCCGTTCCCATTCGCAAGCTCCCGCATCTCGATCGACTGCGTCCGCCGCCGAAGACGCTGAAACGATCGGCGACTATCCACAGATGACCGTGGTGGGTCGACTGATGCGCGACGATCGCGTGGGTGGGTTGCGTCTTTGCCAGGCCACATCGGTTGAGGGAATGTTCCCCACGCCAGGAGCATCCGCTGGCGAACCATTTCCATGTGACTCATGTGTTCAGCGGACGATTCCTTGGCAGGCGTTTGCCCAGGGTGAGTATGTGGGGCCCTATCGTGATCCGCATGTGGGCGAGTACCGACTGCGAGTCGACGACCAATTGGACTTGGTGTTTCGCTTGACTCGCGAGCAGTCGTCGCGCCCTTACCAATTGCAAGTCGGTGACCGGGTTCGTGTCGAATCGATGGCGGATAACGACCTGGATCGCGAATTGCTGATTCAGCCGGATGGAACCATTACCGTGAAGCTCTTGGGGCAGGTGATGGCAGCTCGCCGCACCGTCGATGAGCTGCGGACCGACCTGGATGCTCGCTACAAGCAGTACTATCAGGTACCGGCGATTACGGTAACGCCGCAACGAGTGGATACGCGACTCGAGGACTTACGATCCGCGATTGACAATCGACAAGGGATTGTGGGGGGCCAATCGATCCGGGTTCGTGTGACGCCCGAGGGTACCATTCAGCTCCCTGCCATAGGCTCAATGATGGTGCAAGGGCTGTCCTTGGACGAAATGAAGCGCGAGGTCGACGAGCGTTACCTGGCCATAGTGGAGGGGATCGAAGTGACGCCGATTTTGTTTCAGCGGGCGCCTCGCTTCATCTACGTGGTCGGCGAGGTCCGAAACCCCGGGCGATTCGAGTTGGGGGCGCCGACCACGTTAATGCAGTCGATTGCCTTGGCTGGCGGCTGGAGTAACGGCGGCAACCTGAAACAAGTGATCGTATTTCGCCGCACGGAGGATTGGCGGCTCGTGGCCACGCGTTTGGATGTGCGTGGCGCCTTATATGGAAAGCGGACTTGCCCGGCGGACGAAATCTGGGTGCGTGATTCGGACTTGATTGTCATTCCGAAAACCCCGGTGCGGGTGGCCAATGATGCCATCGAATTGCTATTCACACGGGGATTGTATGGAGTGCTCCCCTTCTTTGGTTCTAGCAATGGTGGCTTTGTTAATCTGTCAACGTTGTAGTTGACATCGACGCGAGCGCGGCCGATTCGCCGATCACTTGGCAGCCGATGTTCGCCACACGGGGTCCAGGTGTGAGTCGTGCGGCTGGGGCCAGCGGGTGAGCGTCACCTTTTGTCGGGTGTAGAACTGAATACCTTCGGTGCCTTGGATGTGCAGGTCACCGAAGAAGGAGCGGTTCCAGCCTGTGAAGGGAAACCACGCCATCGGGGCCGGCACTCCGACATTGATGCCAATCATACCCGCGTTGAAATGCTGCTTGAACTGTCGGGCTGCATAACCGCTGCGCGTGAAGATCGAGGCACCGTTGCCATACTCGCATTGCTGTCCGAGCTTGATGACATCATCCAGGTTGTCCGCTCGAATCACGGCCAGCATCGGGCCAAAGATTTCCTCGCGGGCCACGCGCATATTGGGACTTACCTGATCGACGACGCTGGGACCCAGCAGGAATCCAGGGGACTGCACGGCCTGGCGGCCGTCGAGGACAACTTGGGCGCCTTCCCGCTGCGCGATATCGAGGTAGCTGGCCACGCGATCCCGATGGTCGGCGCGAATCAGGGGACCAACATCCACTTGTTCGTTCGCATCCGTGGGACCGACACGCAATTTCGCGGCATACTGGACCAGTTCCTTGACCGCATCGTCGCCGGCGGCGCCGACGGCCACGGCGATGCTTCCCGCCATGCAACGTTGGCCACTACAGCCGAATGCAGACGCCGCCAGCGCCCGCACCGTCTGATCCAGGTCGGCGTCTGGCATCACAACCAGATGGTTCTTTGCCCCTCCAGCTGCCTGCACGCGTTTACCGGCGGTTGTACCCGTCTGGTACACATACTGGGCAATGGGCGTTGAACCGACAAAAGAAATCGCCGCCACCTTGGGATGCGTGAGTAACGTTTCCACGCACTCCCGATCACCATGCACGATGCTGAAGACGCCGTCGGGAATGCCGGCCTCAATGAGAAGTTCACCTAACCGAACAGCGGAGAGGGGCACCTTGTCGGAGGGCTTCAGAATAAACGCGTTGCCGCAGGTGACCGCCACTGGGAGCATCCAGAGGGGGACCATCACGGGAAAGTTATAGGGTGTGATTCCCACACAGACGCCGACGGGGTGGCGAACGGTTTCGGCGTCCACATCTCCGGCGACGTTGCCTAGATTGTCCCCCATCATCAGACTGGGAATGCCGCAGGCGAACTCGACCATCTCCAGTCCGCGTTGGACCTCAGCCCGCGATTCGGCTAAGGTCTTGCCATGCTCGCGAGTGATGAGTTCGGCGATCGCCTCAAAGTCTCGAACCAAGAGTTCGCGAAATCGAAACATGACCCGTGCGCGTTCGACGACGGGTGTCATGCCCCACTCGATACCCGCTGCAGCAGCTGCCTCGACGACGGCCGCAGTTTCTTGGGAATCACACAGCGGAACCCGGGCAATGATGCGTCCAGTGGACGGATTGTAAACATCTCCCAACCGGCCTGAGTGTGAGCTAACCCACTTTCCACCGGAGAGCATAGGGACATGATCCGCTCCAAGGGTGTGTTTCGCGTTAGCGACGGTCATGCAGAGTTCTCCCAGCGTTGCAAAAAACGGTATCGTGGGGCCGACCCGGTCCTGGCAGCCATTGGCCATGTGCCATTTTCCATTTGCTTGTTACCGGCAACCTCTTATGCTATCGCGCAGGGGACTCTGGGTGCAATCGTCCACCTCTAGCCCAAGGCGGAAGCTGCCAATCGACGGAGCGGGAGGAGGGGCGAAGTGACCCCCGCTGGTCGATGACGGTGTCCAATGGGACTGATCGGTCGGATTAATCGGTAATTTTCGCACGTCATGGGGGCTACAATTGTGCGCCGTATCAGCACTGGCTATACTGGCTGCAACCAGGGAGTGGCAGGCCAGGCGTCTTGCTTTGTGTAGCCGACCGGCGGCTACTGCCCGTTTACGACCCGCCCGCCGATCCATCACTGTACCATCACAGTGAATTGCAATCTGCAAAGTGCAAAAATGGGAAAGACACTCGATCTCGGGCAGCGGCTGGAAATTCACTCATTAGATCGCCATTGCCAGAGCATCTCGATTGGTCTCTACGGTCAGCGAGGCGTGGAGGGGGCGGAGTTTCTCGTTCACACTTATAGTGCGTTTCCTGGGGCGAGCGAACGTATCGCGTTTGTGCGGCGGGCCATGGAAGTCTTGTTGGGACTGGCGCCTGTCGAGGGTCGCCCGGAATGGTTGCGGTTTCCCTGCGGTTCCGAACACACGCGGGCCATCAAACGCGCCTTTCTGGATGTGTGTCGACTGCCGTCTGACGACGCCTTGCGTCCCCTGCCATTGTCTCAGCTCGACAAGAAGGCTGGGGTCGCCTTGACGGCGACTGCCCGTGATGGTGGGGCGTATCGAATTGTTACCGAGGAAGAGAACGATGCGACCTCGGGCCGCACGACGGCGCTGGCGCGAGGCTTTGTCAAGGTGTGCGAGATGGAGATGGTCGACGAGTCGGCCCGCGAGATTCGTTTTCCATGTGGGATGGGGCATGGTGCTTTGCTGGGGTTTCTCATGTTTCGTGCGCAGAATGTGCGGGGGCTGATGCAAGAACTCGAGGCGAGTCAGGCCCGGGGCATGTTAGCGCCTCCCAGTCAACAGTAGGCGGATGTGATGATGAATGCGATCAAGCCGATGACCAGTCGCCAGCGAGTGCTTGCTGCTTTGCGAGGCCAGCCTGTCGATCGCACTCCCGTCTGCAACCCAACTTCGGTGGCCACTGTCGAGTTGATGGACTTGGTGGATGCCCCCTTTCCGGACGCCAATCGCGTCCCCGAGAAGATGGCGCGGCTGGCGGCGACCAGCTACACAGAGTTGGGCTTCGACACGATCATGCCCGTGTTCAGCATCATTCAGGAGTCATCGGCCCTAGGGTGTCGCATTCAGTGGGAGGAGAAAGACAATTGGCCCACTGTGAAGATGAGCCAACCGATTTGGTCCGATGGCGATGACATCCGGATCCCGCAGGACTGGCTGATGCATCAAGATACCCAATGCGTGCTGGAGGCCATTCGCATCCTGCGTAAGGAGTTCGGCGACGAGGTCGCTATTATCGGCAAGACCATGGGTCCGTGGTCGCTCGGGTATCATTGTTTCGGTGTGGAGAAGTTCTTGCTGATGTCGGTCGACAGTCCCGACGAAATCAAGCGATGCCTGGAGAAGATGAAGCAAGTTACCATCGACTTCGGGCGGGCTCAGATCGACGCAGGAGCTGACGCTTTGACGCTCCCCGATCATGCCACGGGGGATCTGGTCAGCGGCGAGTACTACGATCGATTTCTCAAGGAAATGCACACGGAGTTCGTGGATCAGATCCCCATTCCGTTGATTCTGCATATTTGTGGCAGAACGGTCGACCGGATGGGGTATATCGCCGAGACTGGCATGGCGGCGTTTCACTACGATTCGAAGAACAATCCCGAGGAATCGATGCAAGCGGTGGATCGACGGATTGCTCTGATCGGCAACATCAACAATCCACACACACTATTCTCGAAGGGACCGCAAGAGGTTGCCGATGAGACATGCAGGAATTTGGACGCCGGCATACCATTGGTGGGGCCGGAGTGTGCCATTCCGCTGCAAACTCCGATTGAGAACCTCAAAGCGATTCCGGCCGCGGTGCGAACATGGCACCAGGAACATCCGACGCCGATTTCGTAGACCCGTGTTGTTCGGAGTTCCTTTTTTTCGAGAAAGTACGCATGAGTATGAGCCGTTTTCTGGATCGAATTGCATCGGGCGAGGTCCTGTTGTCGGACGGGGCCACGGGGACCTATTTGCAGGCCAACGGTCTTCCGCCGGGGGGATGTCCCGAGGAATTTAACGCGTCGCATCCGGATGTAATTCGCCGTATGGCGGCTCAGTATTACGCGGCCGGCTCCGATATGGTCGAGACCAACACGTTCGGTGGCAGTCGCTACATGTTGGCCAAGTACGGACATGGCGATCGCGTGGACGAGTTAAATCGTCAGGCAGCCGAG
>SXHS01000159.1 GCA_005773145.1 Planctomycetaceae bacterium
GCCACCGTCGTGATCATTGGAAAAATAATCCCCCACGCCCCGCAGTCCAGCACTCGTTTAACATTTTCCCCCGTGTTCCAGGGAACGCGCACCAGAGGCACGCCGCCACCGCTGGCGATCAGCTGAAACATAAGGGCAGCGGTCTCGAAGTCGGTGGGGGTATGTTCCATCTCCACGGTCAGCCAGTCGAAGCCAACTTGCGTCATGAGCTGAGCGGCAAATGGATCGGGCAACACCAACCAGGTACCCACGGTCGGCTTTCCCTCTCGTAGCAACTGTTTGACGCGATGCGTTCTCATGGTTGTGGTTTCCTCTTGCTCCGCATGCCGCTGGGCAGGATGGTTGGTAATTCAATACATTACAAGCACGTAGCGCCAGCGGGTGCGTGTATTTCACGTACGTCCCCCGGCACGCCCGGAACGACTCAAGATCGATTGCTGGGGAGAATCTCCTCGGCAATCTCGCGTTCCCACTGGTCCATCAAAGGCCAATCCAGCGCGCACGTGCCAAAATCGGCCATGTGCAGATAACCTTCGAGGCGTGCGATGGTTCGGTCCAGCATTCCGTTATCCTTGCGGAAGAACGGACCGTGACTCGGGAGGAGCCACTCGATATCGCTCGCCCGAATACGTCGCAACGAATCGATGAACTCGGGGATGCTGCTGCCGTGATGTGCATCGATGGCACCGACGCAGCCATCCCGATAAATATTGTCGCCACTGAACAAATAAGGCCCCAGCCGAAATGCCAGCTGGCTGTCGGTGTGCCCAGGCGTGTGCCAAACTTCCAATTCAAGATTGCCAACCTTGATCTTGTCCCCCTCCTCGACGTGGAGATCCACCTTGACCGGGGGCATCGCCATGTTGATGCCCTGTGCCTCAATCTGAGCAAACGTCTTGAGTTTATCCCCTTGCTCCAAGCTGTCGGCGGCTAGTGGATGACTGGTGACCGTCGTCTTCAGAAGTTGCTTGGCGCGTGCCAAACCTTGGATATGATCCACATCGGCATGAGTGGCAATCAGAGTCTTACACTGCGATAGGGGAAAGTCCAGTTGTCGGATCAACTCGACGATTTCTTCCACCGTGTCGTCATAGCCGATATCGATCAGGACCCATTCGCCTTCCGAATGTACCAAGTAGACGTTGCAACCGATGATGCGACCCGCTTGGTAATTCAGCTCTATGACGTTTGGGAAAATCCACTTGCGATCCAACATGCAGTTCACCTCGATGTGCGGCGGACGAAAGATTCGATTTTACGAGGTTGCCCGGTTTGCTTCAACCAGACGGAATCGTGGCACCGATTCAAAGCGGCCTAGCAGTGCCGTTTGCTGCGAGAATGGCGGCCAAGCCGACATGGTAACTCGGAAAAGCCAACCGCACCCCTATCTCCTCGCACATGCGACGATTGCTCACCCGCTTATGGCCCAGCCCACGCTCGGTCGCTGCCGCGTGGGGATCTGGCTGGACGTAGACCGGAGAGGGCAATCCGGCCAGTTCGGCTAAGTAGGAGTAGTAGTCCCCACGCCGCACAGGGTGTCCGTCCGAGACCAAATAGGTCGCTGGAGACGCCGGGTGCCGATCCGCTTGGACGATCACCTCCACGGCATCCTCGACGTGGATCAGGTTCAAGACCGACTGTGGATCGGCGGCAATGGGCTCGTGTCGACGCAGCGTCTCCAGCATGGGGACGCGCCCCGGCCCATAGATGCCGGCCAGCCGCAGGACCAGGGCCCGGGAACCGATCGCATGAGCTTGAAGCGTCTGCTCCGCCTGCAGGGCAGCAACTCCGCCGGGCCGTTTCGGGTCACACGGGCTCGACTCATCAATCCACTCGCCGTCGGTCTGACCGTAGACGCCGGTGGAGCTCACGTACAGAAACCGATCGGGAGGGGACGGGAGCAGGGCATCCAAGAGGTGCCGCAGGCCGTCGACATACAGGCTGTGCATGGTGTAGGGGGCTTGCCGGTCGCGGGCAACAGCAAACAGAACGGACTGTGCATGAGGCAGATTTCGCAAAGTGGCGGTGTCCATCACATCGGCAACCAGTGGCTGGATCCCCTCCGCAGCCAGTTGAGTGGCCCTTGCGGCACTCCGAGTGACCATGGCCACATCGTGGCCAGCAGCCTGCCAGCGGCGGGCGACGCGATGTCCCACGTAGCCCCCCCCGACGACAAGTTTTTTGGGCGGTGACACGTTATTTTTGCTCCTAGACCTTCGGCAGTTTGCTCGAATGGACCGGTCCCCTGTATAATAGGCGAAGGGCGGTCGCTTCGTCGTCGCCTTCGATCGGTGAAGGGTCTCGTCGTTGGGCGTCCGGGAGTTGCGGCCATGCCCCCCAATCAGCAGGGTCCCAGTCAGCGGGATCGTAGTCAGCGGTATGTCGTGTATCGGCTCGTGTGGTGCCGCGCACTCGCGTTGTCGTGCGTGGGGATGCTGCTGATCACGGGGGCCGAGGCATATGGCCAATCGACACCGGCGCTCTCCGCGGCGGCGCTGGCGGCTGACAACAAGCCGCCAAGCTCGCTGGCCGAACTGAAACGGCTGGAATCGCGGACTCGAGACTTGGCGCAACAGGCGGTCCCCTGCACGGTGGGACTGCGAATCGGGCCGGCGAGCGGGAGTGGTATCATCGTCGATCCTCGCGGCTACATCTTGACGGCCGCCCACGTTGTCACCACACCTGAAGCATCGGCTGAAATCATTTTTTCCGATGGACGCACGGTGACTGGGCAATCGCTGGGCCTCTTTGTGGCCAAGGATGTCGGCCTTGTAAAAATCCACGAGAAACACAAAGGCCCCTGGCCACACCTGAAGATGGGGGACACGTCCAAGTTGCTCACGGGCCAATGGTGCATGGCCCTAGGCCATCCCGGTGGTTATGAGCCGGGGCGTGAGCCGGTGGCCCGGCTCGGCCGGATTATGGCGCGACACTCGGATTTCCTGCGCACTGATTGCACCCTTGCCGTTGGAGACTCCGGCGGTCCCTTGTTGGCACTGGATGGTTCCGTGATTGGCATCCACAGCCGCATCGGCACATCTCTGATCGCCAATATTCACGTGCCGGTGAATCAGTATCAGGACTCGTGGCAGCGACTCGTCAAGGGGGATGTCTGGGGCTACACACCGATGATTGGCGTCGTCGGGGCCCCCGATAGGAGCGAGGCTCGTATCCAACGCGTTCGCTTTGGTTCTCCGGCGGAGGAGGCCGGCTTGCTCCCTGGGGACGTGATCACGGACTTCGACGGCCGGCCAGTGCCGGACTTCCCCACACTCACCCGACTGGTGGGACTCACTAAGATGGGTCAGGATGTCAAGTTGGACGTGCTCCGTGAGTCCCGGAAAATGACCTTGCATGTGCGCGTTGGTGTTAAAGAGTATGAAGAGTTGACCCATTGAGGATTCCGTTGATGCAGACGACCATTGATGGCTTCAATCACAAGCCGTCCATTCGCCTTGGGCTATGGACCTGCCGTTTGAGCGTGCTGGGAGCGATCTGCCTTTCGTTTGTCACGGCTTATGCAGCCGAGCCACGCGACACGTCGTCACCCAGCCGACAATCGCGTGAGGGCAACCAGTCGAACACGGGCAAGTCGAGCACATCGCTCAGCGATCTGTTTCATCTTTTGCGACAGGACATGATGCCGGTCGCCACTACCGTTGGCAAGAACCATGAGTTGGTGAAGCACTCCTTCGAGCCGATTTTGGATCAAGTCAAGAACAGTGTGGTTCCCGTGTATGTGGATGACGAACAAGTGGCCCTGGCCACGGTTGTGGCCCCATCCGGCTGGTTGTTAACGAAGTCCAGCGAACTGACAGGCGCTGCGGAATGCCGGTTCGCCGGCGGTAAGACCTATGCGGCTCGGATCGTCGCCAGGGACACCGACCAAGACGTGGCATTGTTGAAAATCGAGGCGGAACATCTGGTTCCGGTACAGCTGTCGGACGCGGACCATGTGCCGGTCGGCAGCTGGCTCGCATCGCCGGCCATGGGTGCTGCGGAACCGTTGGTGGTCGGCATGGTCAGTGTCGCCGCGCGTGCGATCCCCCGACATGAGGCCATCCTTGGCATTCAGCTGACGGAGGCCACGGATGGCGTCAAGGTGCAATTTGTGGTTCCTGACAGCGCCGCCGATGAAGCGGGTATTCAACCGGACGACATCGTGGTCAGTCTGGACGACACCAAGGTGTCAAGCAGCGACGCAATCATCCGCACGATTCGCGAGATGAGGGCCGGAGATGTCGTGCGTGTTCAGGTTCGTCGTGGGACGGAGACGATCGATCTTCGCCCCCGCCTGGGGCGGATGAGTGATCTGTTAACTCAGGAGCACGTCGCCTATAAGGAGGTTGTCGGCAAGCTGAGCACCCGCCGCAGCGATTTTCCACGAGTCATTCAGCACGACACCATTCTAGATCCAAATGAGTGCGGTGGTCCCATCGTGGACACGACCGGGCGAGTGGTGGGCATGAACATCGCCCGTGCCGACCGGACGGCCAGCTATGCCCTCACTGCCAGGACGATGCGACAGTTTCTGACCAGACATCTCCCAGGCGTAAAGTCCACCCAGCTCAAAGTTCCTGCGTCGCAGGCTAGGTGACGCGCATCGGCAAGGGTTGGCTCGGCTTTTGCAGGCCCGTCAGATAATTGACATGCGCGGACTTCTGCCCCGATTGACTGTAATGCTGCTGGGCGAACTCTTTCGCGCGTTGGCTGATGGCTGCGTAATGGTCTGAGTCGTCCCAAAGTTGGCAGACGGCATCGAACCACGGTTGCACCTCTTCCGCCAACGGCAGTTGATCGGTAAAGGGCGTGATATGCGCCGGAATGGGGAGAACGCGCCCTCCCCCGCCGGTGACAAAGAAGTCGCCGCCCACCACGTCTGGAAGCGCTCCGCGGTCACTGACTAAGGGCGGGATTCCGTTAACCATGGCCTCGACCGCTACTCGGCCAAAGGGCTCATCCCACAACGATGGAACGAGCAGCGCACGAGTCAGTACCAGAAAATAGGACGGATGGGGTGTCGCCGGAGCGGCAACAATTTGAGGGTATCTCGTGAAGTCTACCCCAGGCACACTGTTCAGTAAAGCGGCGCTGCGCCCCGACTGGACCACCATCATGGGAATGTCCGAACGGCGATCTCCCAACATTTGCGCCAACCTGGCGAACCAAATCGCACCTTTGTGGGGGGACGGATTCACCAGCGTTAGGAATCGGCGATGCTCGGCTGGAACCAGCACCTCGCCCTGATCAATCGGCGAGGATAATGGCGTACTTGGCAATCCGGTTTTTTCCAAAAAGACTCGTGTCAAATGCTCGCTGCATGTAAAAACATGATCGACGTGCTCGAACAATTCGCGATAATCATAGCCATAGCCCCGAACGGTAAAGACGGTGATCACGCCACGTTGTTGCGAGGCGGCCATCGCCGCGCGAATCATTTCATGCCCATTGCAGGCGATTAGCACATCAGGCGCGTAGTGTTCAAGCTCATGCTCCACCAGACGCACGTACTGATCGGACTCGGCGCGATCGGGGCGTGTTTCGTCGTGATGTCGGGTCACCTGTAGGATTACCGGAACTCCGGCGACGCGGAACCTCGCGACACGTCTTCCCGTTCGTGCAGCAGAACGCCTCTCACTACGCTGGTGGTCCCAGCGAATGGTGCAGCCTAGCCGTGCAAGGTGCTGTTCGATCGTGAATGGAACCTGATTTTCAAATCGCGCTGTTGTCACCACGCGACACTCATGACCAGATTCTACCAACCAACGGGCGATGGTCCATTGACACCGAGCCACCCCAGCGGTTGGGTCGGTGATGCAATGGTTATTGATTAGCAAAAATCGCATAGCCTACCGGCCCGCACGGGTTTTAGTCCCCCTGGAGTGTTGACAGAAACCAGAGTGAGAACGCAAACCAACTTCAGCCCGGCCGTCGGCGCCGACGTGACGCGCCCAGCCCCACCAATCCCGCTCCCACTAGCACGATGCTGGACGGTTCAGGAATTGGAATGGCATTGGTGGTCACATCAAACACGTTGTCGAATGGATTCAAGAATCCAGCCGTCAGCCCTGCTCCAAACTCGGCGGCGAATTCTGATGGATTCGGAATCTCGTACACGGTGTCGTAAAACGCCGTGCCGCTCTGCACGAACCCCGTGTTGCCGACAAACACCGGCCCGGGCAAGCTCGGAGCGGGGGCGCCAATCGAGTCTTCCACACGCACCAAGTTCATGACGCCGAATCCAAAGTCGTTGCCAAAGCCAGACGTACCAATCGGAAAGAAATTTCCCGGGAACCCGCCGGAGACTGGTACGAACGAAGCCGACCCGTCGAAGGAGGCCGCCAAGAACCAATTCAGCGAAAAGACTTCACCCACATCCCAATCGTCAATGTCGATTACAAAACCATCCAACACATTGCCGCTGCCATCGGGAGTCGGCTGGCCGCCGCCTGGGCTCTGATTAACATACGGCGTCGGACCGCCATCCACGGCGGAATCACCGAGCGCATCGGTACCGAATCCAGGCACTAACGCTGGATCTCCGACAAACAGCAGATCTCGATTGGGAATGGGTGTGCCGACAACCGTCGTGGCGTTGTCCCACTGCACGTGGGTGGGGGTGACGGACGTTGTCTGCCAGTCGTTTTCCAGGTTCGACAGGTCACCTCGTCCCCGTCCGCTGTGAATCGCCTGAGCATCAAATGCACCGGGGCCGATATCGCTCCCACCCAATGCCCCACCACGGCCGTTTGCGTCAATACTTGCGCTAACAAAGCCGGGTACGCCTCCATCCACGGCCGTCGTTCCTGTGTTCGCCGACATGAATAGCGAGGACGCATCGGTGCCTGTCCAATTTAGGACTTGAAACTGAACGCGAAAGGCATCGCCTTCGACATCGCTTGGCAACCGTTCCATGTCGGTGATGCGAAAGCAGAAGAGTTGATTCGTGGGGAATGTCGGCGGCAACGCCACCGGCGGATCGGCATAGGCCGTCGAGCTACCAACCGTTCCCAACGGCACGAGGCTGGCAACGAGCGCCAACTGCCGAGTATGCTTGAACAGTTGTCGCAGGATTGTCGCAGGATTCGCTGCGTGCGTGAGACCAATTGCATAACCGGCATTGGCATGTCCCTCCAAAAAAAGAGTACCCCAGGTGAGGCACTCTACCCGAAATAGGTACCGATCGTCAAGAAACGAGCAATCGGGGCGCCAGGACCACGGCGATTGAGCCCAACCTGCCCCCCCAATCAGGCGACCATCGACAAGCCCGCACTGCAAAAGGCGTGACCGTTTGTCCGTCCGTTCAAGTGCGCGCCCGATGTCATCGAACTCCCTCGGATCGTCGCCCGGTTCTCTCGCAAATGCACCTTGTTCCTTATCGCGGTACGTCTTGGAAATACAACCCCCGCCCCAACCCTCCCCGCAAGGGCTCGTTGTACCACACATCTTTGGGTGCCACGGGCGGCTTGCCCGCCCGTGCCCCGGTGCCCGAGTTGTGAAGCTGCGCACGGCTCGCAACGGGTCCCTCGCTAACGCTTCGGGTTACGACGGAAATTGCCCCCACATGTGGCCCCTTGGGGGCCCGAGGCAGACTTGTGTGGTACAACGAGCCGCAAGGGGGAGGGAGCCAGATTGAGTGACTGAGGGTGATTGAATCGAAATCGCTAAACTGGTACTTCGCCCAGGAACGGGGGGCCCCGCGTCACGGCGTTGCCCAACGGGGCAGCACATGTCAACGTTCGACGACCAGGCGATAATTCAGAATACGGTCGCCGCCGATTTCTTCCGCGCGCAACCAAATCTTCTTGCCGACGAGTTCCGCGCCGTTCGGGATCACA
>SXHS01000160.1 GCA_005773145.1 Planctomycetaceae bacterium
ATGGCTACCGTTCCAGCCAGCGTCCTGACTTGGCCCGCCGCGTGATGCGCCGTCATCATGCATCCTAAGGATGGCGTTTCCCCTCCACGCCTGATCTGCCCGTTGGGGCCCGGAGGCTGACTGGTGTGGTACGATGATCGCTCTGTCGGAGAACGAGCGTGGGCGAAAACCCGGTTATTCTCGGCATAAGATGCTTCGTGGAGATGCCACTCGGGGCAATAGTACCTCATAACCGTTTTCTTTGTGGGGGGAGAGAACCACATGGTGCCAAATGGGAGTCTTCGGCGGCCATCCTGCAGCTTGACCAGACCGATGGGCTGTCTGTTTCTGTTGTCCTTGCTGCCCTTTTGCTTGGCGTGCGTTCCAAGTCCCCATCAGCCACTCGGCGGATCGTCCTCGGACCCGAAGCAAACGCCGGCTGAAGCGCCGGATGGCAATGTGGCGTCCAACCCGGAAGGCACGGTGGGCACTAAGGCTGCTTCCACGGCTTCGGCCAGTGCTACCCAGGCACGACTGGCGTCGCTGCCGCTGATTTCTCGGCAGCGATTCTTTGGCAATCCCGAGAAGGCACGTGTGCGGGTCAGTCCCGACGGCAAGAACTTGGCCTATTTGGCACCGCTTAACGGCGTGCTGAATATCTGGGTCGCTCCCACCGCCGATTGGCAGGCCGCGAGGCCGGTGACCGAGGACACCAAACGCGGGATTCATAATTTTGTCTGGGCGTATACCGGCCAGCACATCCTGTACGACCAGGATCGTGATGGGGATGAAAACGATCAGATCTATTGCGTTGATCTTGAATCGGAGCGCATTACCAATCTGACTCCTTTGGAGGATATTGCGGCCAGTATCGAGAATGCCAGTGAGCGATTTCCAGACGAGATTCTCGTGGGAATCAACGATCGTGGCAATCATGAGTATCACGACATCTATCGAGTGAACCTGCGAACGGGTGAACGGGCACTGGTTCAGACCAATCCTGGGTTCGCCGGATTTGTAACCGATGACGACTATCGCGTTCGGTTCGCGATGAACTACACACCGACAGGCGGACAGGTTTACCTGCAACCGGCGTCCGACGAACCGACCGGCTGGCGCGAGTTTCTGGCCCTCGACGCCCAGGACACCATGACCAGCGGTTTGTTGGGCTTTGATAAGACGGGGCGGTCGTTGTACCTGCTCGACAGCCGCCAGCGCAATACGGCGGCCTTATGGAGCTGGCATCTCGATACGGGTGATCGCAGAGTCTTAGCCGAAAATGCACGCGCCGACCTGTCGGGGGTGATTGCCCACCCGACCGAGAAAAACGTGCAGGCCGTGACCTTCACGTATGCCCGTCAGGAATGGCAGATTCTGGATGAATCGATCCGCGCCGACTTGGACTACTTGCAAACCGTGGCGGACGGCGAGTTGGAGATCACCAGCCGGTCTCTCGACGATCAATGGTGGACGGTCGCCTACATCATGGACAACGGACCGGTGCGGTTCTATCTCTATCATCGTCCCCAACGCGCCGCTACGTTCTTGTTCACCAGTGATTCGCAATTGGCGGAACTCCCGTTGGTGAAGATGCACCCCGTCGTGATCACCTCACGCGACAAACTGTCATTGGTCAGCTATCTGACATTGCCGCACGGGGAGCAGCTTGACGACAATCAGCGAATGTCACATCCGCTGCCAATGGTCTTGGATGTTCATGGCGGGCCGTGGTCTCGTGACGATTGGGGTTACAATCCACTGCACCAACTTCTCGCCAATCGTGGTTACGCGGTATTGAGCACCAACTTTCGCGGGTCGACGGGTTTCGGCAAGGAGTTTATCAATGCGGCGAATGGCGAATGGGGCGCACGCATGCATGACGATCTCATCGACGCCGTGCAGTGGGCCGTTGGGCAGGGAATCGCGGATGCCCAACGAGTGGCCATCACGGGAGGGAGCTATGGCGGCTACGCCGCGCTCGTGGGGCTAACCATGACTCCTGACACATTCGCCTGCGCGGTCGATAGCGTGGGGCCATCCAACCTGATTACCTTGCTGGAAAATCCCCCCCCGTACTGGATGCCTTTCATGCCCGTGATGAAGCATCGCGTCGGCGATCACCAAACCGAGAGTGGTCGCGAGTTCCTACGGTCGCGGTCTCCCTTGACCTTGGTCGAGCGTATCAAGCGGCCGTTGTTGATCGCCCAGGGGGCGCAGGATCCACGGGTCAAGCGGTCGGAGGCGGATCAGATCGTCGCGAGCATGCAACAGCACCAAATCCCCGTTACCTACATGCTATTTCCTGAGGAAGGGCACGGCATCGTTCGTCCGGAAAATCGTTTCGCCTTCTATGCGGTTATGGAAGCCTTCCTGGCCGAGCACCTGGGTGGGCGGGCGGAGCCGATTGGCACGGCGTTCCAGCAGGCACACTTCGAAATCCCCGCTGGCCGCGATCAGGTCCGCGGCCTCGCCGAGGCCATGGAACCGCTTGAGGCGGCCCCCCCCACCGCGACCTCCGACCCCTAACAGCCGCCTTATAGAGTTGCGCTGGCGTATGGTTGTGGGGACGATATCCAGCACAACCCGAAGCCTCCGCGACCGTAGCCCGAAGCGTTAGCGAGGGACACCTCCGCGACGGAATTGGGGAGTTTTCGAGCCAGTTTGACTAGAAGATCACGGTGGCCGCATGCTAGCCTGGAAGTTCGTCAGACCCCCGTCCCCCCCCACTCCCCTGCCACGCCGATGAGACCTGACGCCCGAGTGGGCTCGTCACCAACTCGTCAGAACACGGTGCACAGGCAGAAGTGCGAACAAACAAGAAATTATAGAACGAAAAGAAACGGTGATTGGATGTCCGCGAATCGTGTGCCACGTTTGGGCCTTGAGCGTCTTGTTTGCTGGTCCTTGGTCAGCGCGATCTTCTGGGGCCAAAACGGTTGCCAACCGACATCGACGCAGTCGACGTCAACTGCCCCCTTGCCCGTTCACGGCGACTCGAATCGATCGGAGCCGACCGATGATCAGCTTCGTCAAACATTGGACGAGATGCTCGACTTCACCTTGCGCGAACGGCAATTGACCCTATCGGAGAACGCCGCATGGCAGATCTTGCATGGCGTCTTGGCCTATGAACATGCGCTCCCCATTCATGTCGGGGCTGGCAGTCCGCCTGTTTCGGCCATTGCCTACTTGCAATCGGGGGGCCGCATGGAGGGATGGGAACTGCGTCCCGGCGAAATCCTGGACCCGACATCGGGACGCAAGGGCTTACGGGCCCTGGTGGAACCCGGAACATTGACCGGACAAGGTCACGTGGATCAGTGGTTGGCCATTCTCGCTCAATGCGGATTGCAGCCGACCGACTCGCTCCAACTGGCCGGTGTGTCCTACACGCTGGACGATTTCTTGCAGCAATCCATGCGCGATATCGGCCAGAATCGCGACCAAGAGTATAGTTGGACCCTGATTTCCATTGTGCACTACCGACCCACCGATGTTACCTGGAAGACGCCTGAGGGTGATGTGTGGAACGTGGAGCGGATCGTTGCGTCCGAGGCTCAGCAAGATTTGGGGAGCAGCGCATGCGGCGGAACTCACCGGCTGAGCGCGTTGGCGATGGCGTTGCAGCGGCATCAACAGCAAGGGCGCCCCGTCAGCGGCGGTTGGGCAATGGCTCAGCAAGTTGTGGAACAATCCGTGGCCACGGTGCGTGGATATCAGAATCCCGATGGGTCTCTGTCATCTCACTATTTTCAACGCGGCGGTCAATCGGCCGACTTGGCCGACACCATTCGTACGACCGGGCATACGCTCGAGTTTCTTGCGTTGGCGCTGAGCGACGAGGATTTGCGCCAGCCGTGGGTGCGTAAGGCGGTGGTTCGCTTGTGTGATGCCTTTAAGAAAACAAAACGCCTGCCATTAGAATGCGGCGCCCTCTACCACGCAGCCCGTGGTTTGCGATTGTATCGCGATCGAATCTATGGTGAGCGTGGATTTGAATTGCCCGCCGACAACCGGACCGCGTCGTTGTAGGAAAGTGGCGGCAGGCATCTTGCCTGCCGATGGTGACGGTTCTGTGCTGCCCACAGGCTGGCAGCCTATGCCACTCTGGCAGCCTATGCCACTACTGGGCAGGCCGTGCTGCGTCTGGCATGTCGCGCGGCGGCCAAGACAATCGGACGCCCCAGGGGACTGCAGTCGCATCCGATGCAGGCGGTGTCAAATTCACATGGATCTCGCCGCCGTCGACATTCTCCGCAGTCAGACCCGATTGGGTCCGACCCCGATCGTGACCCAGCACGAGCGCTCCGATGTCGTCTTCTCCGAGCAGTTTCAGGTAGCCCCCGCCATCCTGAGATCCCAATCGCCCGGAGGTCTCGCCGTGGCCGTTGTGCCATTCCAGGGAGCCACCATCACCATTGGCATCCGCCGCCATCTGGAGGGCAACCTGTCGGCCGGGACTAAACAGCATGAATTCCGCGCCCCCGGTGCGGCCGCCGATGAGCAGGGCGGCCAATTGACCGTTTAGATCGCGGACGCTGAGTTCTTGGCACGTGACCTTCTCGCAACGTATATCGTCAGGCGTTACAAGCTGGTTGCGTATGCCCATCAGCAGCGCAAAGAACAGAAGCGGATAAACAATCCAACGTTCGCGGTCCGTCATGAAAATCCTTTCAACTCGAGTCGCCTGAGGGGTCGCTGGTGGCGGAAAACGGGCGTGGGGTCGCCGGCGGCATCCCGAGCGTTATAATAGGCGTTTACTCCGGGCCGTGTCGCCGGCGGATTTCGATTGGGTCGACCCAAAATCCGACACACAGCCCGCCAAGCCCTCGGGCAACCGCGCCCCTGGGGCCGCGTTTTCGAGAGATATCTTTAAGCGAGTCGAGCCAATCGAGGAGGATCAGCGATGCGCATGGGAATGGACATCAGTGGGCGGATCAATCGCGACGGGGCGATCCAAAGCGTGTTTGTGATGGGCCTGGTTTTGTCCACTTTGGTTTTCACGCATGGTTGCAAGAAACCAGCCACTTCGACGGAAGATGCGACCACCGACACGGGCGTGAGTATCGAGTTCGAAACGCCCGCAACTCCGCAGGAGAAGGTGGACCGTCCGGACGGGGCCTCTCAGGCTCCTCTCCCGATTCCGCAGGAGCTTCTCGGCACGTTGGGACTGCCCGAGTTGACGGCGGGCATCGCGGCGGAAAGTCCGCTGTCCATCGACCAAATTCGGGCGTGGCTCGATAATCCACGCCAGCACGAGACGCTGGAAGTCCTGCTCCCCGTGGGGCTGCAAGCGGGGGTGGCGAATGTTCAAGGTGTGGACAAGAACCCGCTGACGCGGGCAAAAATCGAACTGGGGCGGCAGTTGTATTTCGATCGGCGTTTGTCGGCGGACAACACCGTCAGCTGCGCGGATTGCCATCACCCGGATGATGGGTATGGGCGACACACACAGTTCGGCGTCGGCATCAACGGTCAGATGGGTAACCGGAATTCGCCCGTCTCTTACAACCGTATTCTCAGCGGCCCACAGTTCTGGGATGGACGCGCGGCTTCGCTCGAAGAACAAGCCGTTGGCCCCATCGCGAATCCTATTGAAATGGGAAACACGCACGAGAAGGCTGTGGCAACAGTCCGCGACATCGAGGGGTATCGCCGGCAATTCGAAAAGATTTTTCCGGATGAAGGGGTGACGATCGAAACGATTGGCAAGGCCCTGGCCACCTTCGAGCGGGTGCTGGTTAGTTACCCCACCCCGTACGACTACTATGAGATCGTCCGCAATACGCAAGCACAATACGCGGAGGACGAGATCGCCGATTTGGAGCAAGACGAACCCGAGTTGTTTGCTCGTTACCAATTTGCCCGTTCGGAAAGTAGAAATATGTCGGAGAGTGCGATCCGCGGGCGGACACTCTTTTTCTCGGAGAAGGCCGCTTGTACGGCTTGCCATGCCGGGGCCAATTTCACGGACGAACTGTATCACAATTTGGGTGTGGGCATGGATCAAGAGAATCCGGATCCGGGCCGAATGGCCGTAACTAAACTCGAGAAGGACCGCGGCGCGTTCAAGACACCCACGGTGCGCAATGTGGCCCTGTCCGCCCCCTATATGCACGACGGCAGTCAGAAGACCCTTGAGGAAGTGGTCGAGTGGTATGCCAAGGGGGGGCATCCCAATCCGCATTTGAGCGAGAAGGTCAAGAAACTGGACCTCACGGACCAAGATAAAAAAGACTTGGTGGCCTTTATGCATTCCTTAACCGGCGGCTTTGCCCCCGTGCAATCGGGCGGTTTGCCCTAGAACCCAGTGGCATAGGCTTCCAGCCTGTGAGCAGTACAGGACAGTCACCATCGGCAGGCAAGATGCCTGCCGCCACGGGGCCGCTTACCACCGCATGACAATGCCGCCTGCGAGCAGCAAGCCGCCCACGAGCACACTCGCCAATAGGACCAGCGCGCAACCGCGCGGCGCGGGGGAGTCGGTGGGGGGAGCCTCAGTTTCCTTCGCCCGTTTGCCCCGATCGTAGCCGACCGCATAGGCACGCATGGTGGCGTCTTTGTTCGCCTCGCGTTTGCCATCGGAGAAGCCGTCCCGTTTGCCCACGCGATAGCCAACTTGATAGGCAATCAGAACCGCCAGGATGGCGACCACCATTCCGGCGATGGCGAGCGTATTCATGTCACTGACTGGCATGGTCACGTCCATCCAGGGGGGCGGTGGGGCCGCAGTCACGCAATGTGACGCGGGGTTCAGGATTTTGTTCCCGGTACTTCGTGTACGAACAGCACATTGTGGGCCCCCGGTTCCAGACCCGATCCGGTGACGAGCACCACCCAATCTCGAGGCTTCAAAATCTGTTGCTGGCGACCCCATTGATCAATATAGGCCAGCAATTTTCGCACGTCAGCGCATGGCGCCCCTCTCAGCGGCGTGATGCCCCAATAGAGGCACATTCTGCGGAGTGTCGCCTCATCGTCGCTGACGCCCAAGGTTGGGATCTGGGACCGATAGTTGGATGCGATCAGCGCCGTGGCACCGGTGCGCGTCACCATAACCACCAACTTGGCCTTGAGGTGATCGGAAATGCGCCCGGCCCCGAAAACCACCGATTGCGTGACGGGATGCGTCAAGGCGGAATTCGGGTCGTCGCTGGGTGGGGCTGATGGACTGGCGGCACGGACCAACGATGGTTCAATGGCCAAGAGAATGCGGGTCATGGTCTCAACGGATTCGACTGGATAAAGGCCGATGGCTGTCTCACCTGAGAGCATGCAAGCATCGGCGCCGTCGAGAATCGCGTTCGCCACGTCGGTTACCTCCGCGCGCGTGGGGCGTGGCAATCTCTGCATGCTGTCGAGCATTTGCGTGGCGACGATCACTGGTCGTTGCCATTGATTGCAGACGCGAATGATCTGCTTTTGGAACAAGGGAATATGGGCCACGTCGACTTCAACTCCCAAATCGCCACGAGCGACCATGATGCCGTCGGCTGCACGCACGATCTGTTCCAGTTCTTGAAGTGCCTCTTGCTTCTCAATCTTGGCAATCACCGTAGCTTGGCTACCGTGCTGTTTTAGAAGTTGCCTCAGGCTATCGACATCCCGCGGTGATCGCACAAAGCTGAGGCTGATGAGATCGGCCTGCTGCTCGGCTGCCCAGCGGGCGCACTTGCGATCATGATCGGTGAGTGCCGGCACGCTCAATTTTGCCCCCGGCAGGTTGATCCCCTGGCGGCTGCGAACATCGCCAGCGTTCAGCACGCGGCATTTGACGGAATCGGCGGTTTTCTGGGTGACCATCAGTCGCACGGTGCCGTCCGCCAGCATCACGGGGTCGCCGATATCCAGTTCATCCACCAAGCGGTCGTAGTTGCTGACCAATTGTAATGGCCCCTGCGCCGTCTCGCCGCGCACGAATTCAAGTTCCACGTCGCGCCGGCAGAGGAGTGGATCCTGCACCAACTGCCCCAGGCGGATCTTGGGACCGGCCAGGTCGACTAGGATAGCCAAGGGGCGGGTACGATCGCTAAGCTGGCGGATGGCCCGCACCGTCTCCGTGTGTTCGTCCAGTTGTCCGTGCGCCATGTTGAGGCGAAAGATGTCCACTCCGGCGGCCACCAACGCGGCGAGTTGTTCCGGACTGGAACATGCGGGTCCCACCGTCGCGACGATTTTGGTGCGTGCCGACAGCGAGGGTCGCGAAGCCGGTTGAGCTATGGCATGCGAGTAAATGGCGGCTTCGGTCATGGGGGATCCTGTGACTCTTGAGGGGACGGCCGGTAGGGCAACACGGCGCCTACCATAACATTGATGGCCGTGGCGGGGCAACACGGAAAGCGACGCACATTCCCTCCCGGACTGGACTGGAGATGCGGGGCCTACGAAGATAAGTCGGATTATGTCCTACTGGAAACAGAAAATTGCGGTGGTCACTGGTGGGTCGGACGGGTTGGGGCGTCATTTGGCCGAGGCGTTCGCCCGGGATGGCGCTCGCGTCGTCATTGCCGCTCGGAACCCCGAACGACTTCAAGCCACTGCCGACGACCTGCGGCAGCGTGGGCTCGATGTGACCCCCATGGTTGCGGATGTGACCGACCAACCGCAAGTGGAGCGGCTCTTCGATCAAATTCGCGATCGGCATGGGCGACTTGATGTCTTGGTCAACAATGCTGGCCGCTCCGCCCGCGGCCGCTTGTTGGATACGACGCCCGAACAGTTTCAGGACTTGATCGATGTGAATTTCATGAGTGTCGTTCGCTGTACTCGTGCGGCGATGCCCCTCTTGCTTGAGTCGCGCGGGCATTTGGTGAACATTGGATCGTTGGCGTGTAAGACAGCCACGCGATACTTGGGTGCGTATCCTTGTAGCAAACATCCGGTCGCGGCCTACTCGCAGCAATTGCGACGCGAGTTGTACCACGATGGGGTGCACGTCTTGCTGGTCTGTCCCGGGCCCCTGGCTCGATCATCCCCCCGCGAACGGCCATCGGATGAGCTAGCAGGCATTCCCGCAGCCGCGACAGGTCCTGCGGGCGGAGCCAAGATCCGCGCCATCGATCCTGTATCATTGGCACAACGCGTACTGAACGACTGCCGTCGCCGACGGGCGGAACTGATCGTTCCCGCACGAGCACGCTGGCTGTTCGCCATCTCCCAACTCTGGCCGGATTGGGGAGATGCCATTGTGCGGCGCGTGACTCCATCATGAAGACAGGCGCAGCGTCCGCTAAGATCATCATGTTGATGAGAACATTAGGATTCTAGACCAGAGGGGCCATGTGAATCATGACAGCGTTTCCCGGCGTGCAAAAGATCGTTTACGAAGGGCCGAAAACCAAGCATCCACTGGCGTTTCGGCATTACAACGAGAAGGAGCTGGTCGAAGGCCGCTCGATGAAGGACCACCTGCGCTTCAGCGTGGTCTATTGGCACACGTTTCGGGGCACGGGGAGCGATCCGTTCGGTGCGGGGACCATGCTGCGTCCTTGGGACGACGGCAGCGACTCGATCGAAAATGCCGTCCGTCGGGCACGGGTGGCCTTTGAGTTCATGGAGAAGCTAGGAGTTCCCTACTACGCCTTTCATGATACGGATATCGCCCCCGAGGGGAGCAGCTTGCTGCAGTTTCAGCAGAACCTCGATACGGTCGTTCGCGTGTTTAAAGAAGAACAACAGCGGACGGGCATCCGCTTGCTCTGGGGGACGCAAAACCTCTTCAGTCACCCTCGCTTCCTTCACGGCGCGGCAACCACCTGCAATGCGGATGTGTTTGCCTACGCGGCCGCACAGGTCAAGAAGGCGCTCGAGATCACGCATGAGCTGGGGGGTGAGAATCACGTGTTCTGGGGTGGCCGGGAAGGCTATCAGAACCTTCATAACACCGATCTGAAACGGGAAATCGATCATTTAGCCAAATTCTTGCATATGGCCGTGGATCATGCCCGCTCGATCGGATTCACGGGACAATTCTTGATCGAACCCAAGCCACATGAACCGACCAAACACCAATACGATTCGGATGCCGCGGCCTGCATCAATTTTCTACGTGCCTATGGATTGGAGAAGCATTTCAAGTTGAATTTGGAAACCAATCACGCGACCTTGGCGGGGCATACCATGATGCACGAATTGGAGTATGCCGGCATGCAAGGGATGTTGGGGTCCATCGACGCCAATCGGGGCGACTTGCTCTTGGGTTGGGACACCGATCAGTTTCCCACCGACTTGTATCTAACCACTGAATGTATGTTGTCGATTCTCAAGTACGGACCGCTGGCGCCCGGCGGTGTGAACTTCGATGCCAAAGTGCGGCGTGAGAGTTTTGAACCGATCGACCTGTTTCATGCACACATTGGTGCCATGGATGCCTTCGCCCAGGGACTAAAAATCGCCGCCGCCATCCGTGCCGATGGCGACTTGACGGAATTCGTGCGCCAACGCTATGCCAGTTGGGATCACGGATTGGGGGCGGAAATCGAAGCCGGAAAGCATGACTTGGCGTCCCTCTCCCAATACATCCTGCGCAAGGGAACCCCAGCCGAAAACTTCAGCGGACGACAGGAGATGTTGGAGAACTTGATCAACCGCTACCTGGGTTAGAAGTTTGCAGCCGTCACGGGCTCTTCGGGGTAGTAGCTCCGGCGGTGCGCGATATAGGTCGATAGACAGCGTCCGACGTGAAAGATCCCTACGGCCGCAAGAACCCCGGCGCGAGCCGGAGTCGGCAGCCGTCGCGTCGAACGCCACGCCAGCCAAATGGCGGGCGTGGCCCGTTGCAGGTCCCGAGCGGCAGCGCGGGCCGCCGCCACTTGGCTCGACCACCGCCGGCCCGTCTTGCACCAGACCGCGAAATGCTCACAGTTGTGCCGAAACAATCGATACCCCGCATCCCCCAGGCAGCTGAGCGATCGGGCGACTACGATCTCGGCGTCGTCGCAGGCGTCGTAAGGCACCACCCGCACCGGGCGCCCCAGCGCAAAGTCGTCGAAGCCCACTAGCGTCACGCGCGGGGCGCGCTGTGGCACGAATGTGGCATGGAGTTTGCGCCAAGCGGTCGAGTCGAAATGAACGACCTGACCGTCACCACAGTCGATGCCATGATGCGAGTAACCCCGGCACTCCACCATCAAATGGTCGCCACGTGCCATGACCGTCGCCCTCCGCAAAACGCCCAACTAAAAGCCTAACTGGTGGGGAAGCCAGCCTCGTGACCGAGACTCTCGAGGAATTTTTTGGCGGCCAGATAATCATTGGGTCTGTAGTCGCGGATGTTTTGCTTCAATTCTGCCAAACAGGCGTCCACCGTCGCCTGAATTTCGCGATATCCATCCGGACCGATGTTGCCGTGTTGATAGGCCCGCTTAGAGAACATGGGTTCCAACTGACTGCGGAACGGCTCGTAGCGGCTTTCCTGCAACGCCATCGGCCAGGCCAATTGACCCGTTAGCGGATCCAGCTGTGAACTCGACGTGCGCGCGGGTGCCTTGGCCTTGGCGATCTGATTGTACTGGTCCGGGGTGAGCCGCTTCGGCCGCTTGGCATCACGGTACGATTTGTTCACTCGCTGCATGTCGAAGTAGGTCTCCGTCCACTTCAAACGATTATCGTAATCCATGGACCGAGCTTGTTCATAGTTTTTGGACGCTTCGGAGTTCATGAGGTTGGCCGCACCGGCTGAGCGCACGACATCGGCCATCCCACGTGCGTGGCTCTCTCCCGCTGTCGAGGGACTGTAGACAGGTGCCGCAGCATAGTACTGGGCATGGACCCAACTTGACGTGATCCCGGCCCCTAAGACCACAGCCGCCAATGCGGTGACGCGCGTCATCATCGCGATCTCCTTGATGCAATACCTTACCACCCTGGTCATCGCTCGATTATAGTCGTCCGCCGCTGGGAGTGCCAGTTGATTTGGCGCTCGATTGCTGTCCGCCGGCGCCTGCGGCTGGGCGGTAAACGAACCGGCTGGGCGGTAAACGAAGCGGCGCCTGCGGGTAGGGGTAAACTGATTTTGGCCGAGGGGGGAACCAACCTGCCCTTTATCTTCGTCAGCCGGGTGACTAAATTAGAGTTAGGCTGGTGGTGGGGCCTGGTGGAAACGCCATGGGAACGATTTTTCGTTGGACATGAGAAAGGTAAGGGACAAGCGATGTCGCGGAACGCCGGCTGGCTATTTGCATGGGTGCTCCTGTTTACAACGACCGGCTCATGGGCCGATCCGCCTGCGGCAAACGCGGTCGACGCGGGCCCGGAGCAATGGCGGCAGCAACTTCGCAGTACCGACCCGGCTGAGCGATCGGCGGCCGTGGACCGTTTGGCCGAACTTCCACACAATCGACGCATCGTCAAGCTGTTAACCGGGATGCTGACGGACGGTGATGCCACGGTGCGCTGGCACACGGCGCGGGCGCTGAGCAATTATGGGCCACATGCTGCGAACGCCTTGGGATCGCTGTCCCAGCTCTTGGACGATCCCGATCCGCTCGTCCGAGCGCACTCCGCGCGAACCTTGGGCACGTTAGGCGACGCAGCCAAAGGCGAGGTGCCTAAACTGGCTCGCCTGATTGTTGATCGGGATCAGCATGTGCGCCGCGCCGCGGTGGGGGCGTTGCGGAACATTCGGCCGGGGCCTGAGGTGGGGGTTCCGTTATTTGCTCAGGTCATGAAGGATGCAGACCCTTCGGTGATCATGCCGGCCCTGAGTGTCTTGGCCGAGTTGGGCAAAGATGCCACGCCGTTCTTAAACCAGGCCCTGCAGTCGCCTGATGCCCGCTATTGGGCCTGCTTGGTCATCGAGGAGATTGGGGCCCCTGCCCAGGAAACTGTCTCACAACTCATTCCACTTCTCAAAGTCGACGAACCCGAAGTCCGCATGCATGCCGCCATGGCACTCGGACAGATCGGTCCTGGTGCTGCCGCAGCCGTTGAGCCCTTGGTGCTCCTGTTGACCGATGCGGAAAAGGGGGTGCGCTACGCAACCGCCTATGCCTTGGGGCAAATCAACACGCCACACGCGCAGGTTAAGGAACAACTCAACGTATTGCGCAGCGGCGACGACCCGTTTGCACAAGTGGTGGCCGGTTTCTCGCTCGCGCGGCTTTACCCGGAGGATGCTGAATTAACGGAGCAAGTCATTGCCCAGATGGTCAGTCGCCTGAAGGACGAAGCGCCCGCTGTGCGACGCGCCGCCATGCGAGGTCTAGTCGAATTGAAGTTGCCCCCCGAAAAAATCGGGCCCGTCATGGAAGTCGCACTCGAAGACGCCGATCCTCATGTGTTGGCGAATGTAGCCGACGCGGCCGCGTCGCAGGGGAAAGCGATTGTGCCCCGATTGGTCCGCGGTTTGGGGAACCCTAAGTTACGACAGGTGGCGCTCATGGTGATCATGCGGCTAGGGAGCGTCGCCGAGGAGGCCGTGCCCGCCCTGGCCCAAGGACTCACGGATTCCGACGCCGAGTTTCGCCGCGACGTGGCGTTTGCGTTGGCGACCATGGGTCCGGCGGCAGCACCGGCCGTGGACGCCTTGAGCAGCATTCTGAAGGACCCCGACGCTGAGGTGCGGGCGGCGGTGGCCCATGCGCTCGGCCAGATAGGAACCAAGGCGAGTGCGACGATCGATGGGCTTGTCTCCCTCCTGGCCCACGAGGACGAACTGACCCGCCTCTCCGCCGCCTGGGCCCTGGCCCGGATTCAACCGGGTGACCGCGAAGTGGCCGGCCAATGCGTCCCCCTGTTGATCCAGAACCTGCATCATGAGAATGAATCCGTGCGCGTCGAGTCGACCCGTATGTTGGGCGCCTTCGGTACGAACGCCGCGTCGGCCCTGCAACCGCTGATGTCGCTTGAAATGACCGACGGGAGTTCGCACGTGCGGGCAGCGGCCAAAGAAGCGATTGCTGAGATCAAACCGGGTAAGTCTTGAGCTAGGTCTGCGTTATTTTCCCATTGGATCGTATGCAGAGCGCAGCGTAATGCCTGGTTGCGATCTGCTCATCGTTGGTGTCAGGCCGATGAGCGTCCCACTGGCGGAAGCCCGAAAGAAAATGGTCGCGGCCTGACTCGAACAGGCGACCTCCGCAATGTGAATGCGGCGTTCTAACCAACTGAACTACGCGACCGGCATCCAACAACGCTACCGCAAACGCCGCAGGCTGACAATCCCTCGGCAATCGCTATGCGACCGGTTTCTCTGACACGGTCACCGTGGATGCCTCTACCATGGGGGGCTCAAACTTGGGCGAGGTCGGTTCGGCGATCTCGTCACGATCGGCGCTGGTGGTCTGGGTATCGTGGGCGTAAGTAGGCGGGGTATAGGTCGCTGTGTGAATATTCGACTGTATTTCGTTGAGTCCCTTGCGGAACTGGGTGTACGAATTGCCGAGTGAACGGGCCACTTCCGGCAACCGTTTTCCGTACAACAACACGGCAATCACACCGATAATCAGCAACTCAGAGAACCCTAGGCTGGGCATGGCTACTTCTTCTCCACACTCTTGGTCTCAGACGATTGGCCGGAGTCCTCGTCATCTTCAATGCCCTGAACACCCTTTTTAAACTCCACGACGCCGCGGCCGAGCGATCGCATCACGCTCGGCAGACGACTGCCGAAGAGGAGCAGCACAATGAACCCGATGATCAGTAGCTCCGTGGGTCCCGGAGTCCCAAGAAAGAATCCGAATAGCGTTGACATGATGAAACACCTCCCTCAGCCGTACGTGCGCGACGAATGGGTCATCGCAGCCAAGCGGTGAAAGCAGGCGG
>SXHS01000161.1 GCA_005773145.1 Planctomycetaceae bacterium
AATTGGGCGAGCGACTTTGCGGCTCCAGCAATTTCTTCCGCTGATAACTGACCATTCGCGTCGGTGTCAAGCACGGCCAGCAAGGGTCCTGGGCCCGGCGGCCCGGGGAGGAATCCTTCCAATCCGAGTCGTCCCAGAGCGCCATTTCCAAAGGGGCCCGGCGCTCCTGGCGCATCTCCGGTGCCTGCGGCCCCGTTGGGTCCGGGGCGTGACGCCTGAAGTCGTTGAAACAGTTGACGGAACTGATCGCGGGTGATTTCGCCTTCTTGAGGCAATTGGGCGAGCAGTCGACGCATCGGGCCTTTGCTGTCTTCCGGCCGTTCTCCGGCAGTCAACCGGTTGTCCTTATCTTGATCGAGACGGTCGAAGATCCGATCGGGATCCAAACGCAGGCCACCGGCGCCACCACGGTCGCCAACGATGCCTTCGCGTAGTAGGCCGGGGATATTCGTTGGCTCGTCATCCTGGGTGCCCGTGTCAAACTCGTTGGCGGTGAGTTTACCGTCTTGATCGGCATCCCCCCGTTTCAGCACGCGTTCGAAAAGGCGACGATCTTCCTCGGACACTTCATCGGCAGCGATGACGCCGTCTTGGTCCGAATCCAAGCGAGAGAACAAATCCTCTTCGGCCTCGGCCCCGACCGAGAGCGGGCAGGCCAAGCACAACCATCCTAGGACAAGAAACGTTGGCCGAAACCAGGGTCTCAACGCCAACGACCCCGCGGATGGAGGTAGCCGCCGTTCCTTCGAGATACGAGGGTGCATCGAGTGTTGCTCCTAAAAAATTGAGAAATGTCGCTTGTGCCGGTCGCCCAGGCGCTGTGGCAATTCCGAGTGAACGGCTGTAGCAAGTTACTTCTATCCTATAGGTATAACCGATGAGGGACGGGAAAGTTTCGCGCTGTCCGATAGGATCTTGGGCATGTGTGTGCGGCGAGTCCTATTTTTCACGCGTTGGGGGGCCCGTTGAAAGTAAGAGGTATGGTGGTGCTAGCAGGACTTTACCCCCTAGGTCCTGCAGACTACCCCCCGCCGCACAGACGGCATTGCCCGTATTCTCCCTGTCTTCTGAGGATGTAAGTTGCCCGCCGTCTCGGCGCAGGCAACGATATTGCCGTCCATTCGGGGTAGGCCTATACTTTGGCGGGCCGCCAGCAGGGGATCCCGCTGGCCGGCGGCAAGTTTTTTTCATGCCGATCGAACCACGGATGCGGGGCATGCGTAGTGAAGGGTGTTGCTTATCATGAACGTGGGTGCCGCGAACGCATCCCAGCCGTCACGATGACGCAGGAACTCAACATAGGGCCAATCGGATGGCCGGTCCGATCCGGCAAAGCTGATACAGAAGTCGGGAAGGCGCAGAACGTTACAAGGAGGCCGTGGCAAGGAATCGTCGACTCGCGTGGGTGCCGAGACGATAAGAGTGTTACACTGGAAGAGTGTTACACTGGCGCAAGAGCACGCAAAGTCAGCCCTCGTCTGTCACGGACTGCCGCCCACGACACGGAACGCGTTGCCGCCGCACAAGAGTACGATCGTTAAGAAATAGTGGGACCGGTAGAACTTTCAACTTATCGCTGCTGTTCCAGCAACGTTTCGTTGTTACTTGAGATCCAATACCTAAGATCGAATACGGGGATCCGACGCACGAGTCGAGGGTCACAAAGGTTGTGGCCAAGAGCATCGTGTGGCAGTGTTCCTCATAGTGACGGGGGAGAGATACCATGCAGATTTACGGCTCCAGCCATGTACATGGCCCTCAGGGCATCAACCCGCCGCATCGGACGGCCTCGCGACCGACAGGTGCAGCGGATCGTGTTGCGGCCTCCGATCAATTGGACATCTCGCGCGAGGCCGAGTTGGTGAGCCAAGTGCGCGACTTGCCGGACGTTCGCGCCGAGCGTGTGGCCCAGGTGCGTGCTCAGATTCAAGCTGGAAACTACGAAACAAGCGATAAATTGGACATTGCACTCGGCCGTTTGTTGGACGAGTTCAGCGCCTAGTGCATCCCCCGCGCATGATGGGGTCCCACGAGACGATTCCGTGGGGCCTTTCGGGGTGCGGCCGGCTGCGGTTGAGTTCTCATCGTATGACACCAGTTTGCCAGTGGGCCCGCAGGAGCCACACATGTCGGCCCGAGGCAGGCCCCGAACGGGGGCACGGCATCATGGGTCGGCCAACGGGAAGCACCTGGGCGAAACGACGATCGGGTTCACACAGCCTGTTATCTCGTGGCCGATCGGTTAGAATGGAGGGGATGTGGTCCTTGTACGCCGCTCCTCTCCGTTCGAAAGCCCCGCTTCATGGCCGATAGTTTTACTTTGGGAACCGTCGAGGTCTCGTTATCGCCCCAGGAGCGATTCGAAGAGTTTCTGCAGAGCCGGGGCAAGCGAATTACCCAGCAGCGGCGCGTATTGGTGGAGCACATTTTTCGTCGACACGAGCATTTCGATGCGGATGAGCTGACCGATGAATTGGGCCGCCGGGACATTTCTCCGCGCGTGAGCCGTCCCACGGTTTACCGTACCCTGAGTGAACTGGTCGATGCCGGATTGCTCCGTAAGTTCGAAATTGGTGGTCGTTCCGTCTACGAACACGATTACGGTTATCCTCAGCACGACCACATGCACTGCCAGACGTGCAACAAGCTCTACGAGTTCAGCAATGATGAATTGGCCCAATTGCGTGATCGCGTGGCGCGCGAGTACGGGTTTCGTGTGACGGGGCACCGATTCATCATTACCGGAATCTGTCAGAAGTGCCGTGCGGCGCAGCAGCAGCGGCGCAAGCGCCCGGTGGACTTGGTCTAGCCGGCTCGACAGGGATCCGACTAGACGTTGATTTCCACATGGGATTTTAGGGCGTCTGGGAATTGGGCTCGGAGGGGCTGGACGACGTCCGCGACGAAGCGATCCACCTGTTCTGGGGCGCGTCCGATCAGGCCACGGGGATCGAGGGTAGCATCGAGCGGGACGTTGGCGAAGCGTGGATCGCGTCGGAGCCGTTCCAGCAAGTCGTTGGGGAGGCCCTCAACCTTCATCACGTGCGCTGCGGCCTGACTGTGTTGCCGAATGGCCTCGTGCAATTCTTGGCGATCGCCACCGGCCGCGACGCCGGCCATGAGGATGTTTTCGGTCGCCATGAAGGGGAGATGCTCGCGCAGATTGCGGGAGATGACGCCCGGATAAACCACCAGGCCGGTGACCACGTTCTGATAGAGACGCAGGACGGCGTCGATGGCCAAAAAGGCCTGGGGGATCACCAGCCGGCGGTTGGCGCTATCGTCGAGCGTGCGCTCCATCCACTGAGTTGCGAAAGTATTTCCTGCGCTGGACTGGAGGCTCATCGCGAACCGAGCCAAGGAGCAGATGCGCTCGCTACGCATGGGATTGCGCTTGTAAGCCATGGCGGACGAGCCGATCTGGTGTTGTTCAAAAGGTTCTTCGAGCTCCTGTCGGCTGGCGAGTAAACGCAGATCGGTGGCTGCCTTGTGGGCGCTTTGGCCAATGCCGGACAGGACATCGATAATCTGGACGTCGACCTTGCGGGAATAGGTTTGTCCCGTCACTTTGTAGGGTTCTGAAAATCCCATTTTTCGGGCGATGGTCTGTTGCAGTTGCTCCACACGCTGATGGTCCCCTTGAAACATTTCCAAAAAACTGGCTTGCGTGCCCGTTGTTCCTTGTACGCCGCGGCAGCGTAGTTGATCCAGACGGTGCAAGACCTCGTCCATATCCAGCGCCAGGTCGTAGGCCCACAAGCAGGCACGCTTGCCGACCGTCGTTGGTTGCGCCGGTTGTAAATGGGTCAATCCCAAACAAGGGAGGTCACGTTGCTCGGTCGCGAAGCTACCCAGGCGGTCAATGACCGCGACCAGGCGATCGCGAACCATCTCCAGCGCCCGGCGCATCAGGATGAGATCCGTGTTGTCGGTCACGTAGCAACTCGTGGCCCCCCAGTGAATGATCGGACGGGCCTGCGGACAAAGATCGCCATAGGCATGCACATGAGCCATAACGTCATGACGAAATTGTCGTTCGTAACGGGCCACGGCCGCGAAGTCGATGTCCTCGATATGGGCACGCATCTCTTGCAATTGGGCATCGCTAATGGCCAGCCCCAATTCTTGCTGGCTTTCAGCCAGAAAGATCCACAGCCGGCGCCAGGTTGCATGCCGATTCTGGGCCCCCCATAAACGACTCATTTCCGGCGAGGCATAGCGGGAAATCAGCGGGTTATCGTACATTTCCATGGAGCTCATTGTCAGTATTCCCAAGTTGTCCTCGTCGGGACTCTAAACTTCTTGGCATGATCCCAATCAGGATGTGATCACTACAGGTTCACATATTGGTTAGCGCATCCACCGGCTGTTCCCCCAGCAACTGATCGAGGGCCGCGGCCAGCTCCCGCGCGTGGTCTTGTGATTGAGCATAGATGCGGCAAATTCGCTGACTCACCGGCAGATAGCGAAACAACTGATGATCGGTCAGCGGTCGAATACGATCCTGGGCTGAATCATAAAGGAAATTTTGGTCTTTGGCCGGTCCCCGAGTATGCGGTCGATACAGATGGTGGGCGATGTCGACTCGCAAGGGCTCTTGCGCCACGTTTCGAGGGAGTTGCTTTCTCAGTCGCTGCACGACCAGGTCCGCGTCGCTGAAGATGCTGCTGGTCTCCACATCGCTGGATCCAAAGGCAAGAGGCCGTTGGCAGACCATCTTCCACGAAATCTGCCGTGACAAAAACCGCTGCCAACGCTCCCCTAGTTCGCGAAACGGCGGCTCATCTTGGGTTGCCCAGCGGCTTACGTCGACGAGGAATGACGATTCCGTGAACCGCTGGTAGGCGCGCAGATCGTCGAGCGGGTTTCCGGCGAGCAGATGCTGCTTGCTGTCGGCAAACAGGTCGGTCAATTCCAGGTCGATGGCGCGGACCGTCCGGTGGAAGTAGACGGTTCGAAACAACTCGGCGCGGACATTCAAGAACCGGAGCAGGGCGTCCATTCCTCGATCATGAATTGTCAGGCCACGCTCGCTAAAGAAGCTGTAGTGCAACAAGCGGTCCAAGTCGAAAGCACGTTGACTGTAGCCCGTCATGTACGCATCGCGCAGCACGAAATCCATATTGTCGATCGTGTAGATGCCGCAGAGGAGGCTCCGCAGAAACTTGAGCCAGCGAGGTTGGACAGCCCCCTCGCCGTCGCGAGGCCGCGTGATCAAAAAGGCGATCCAATCGGGATCGAGTACCTCGTCGCTGGACAATTCGCCTTGAGGCGTGCGCCGCAAGCGGCTCAGCAACGGCGCCAGGTCCTGCCGTATGATGGCCGCGCCGACCGTTTCATGCGTCAAACCATATTCCTGCAGGAACTGCGCGTCGAAGAAATGGCCGAAGGGCCCGTGCCCCACGTCGTGTAACAAGCCGGCCATCCGCATCAGAGCGTCCACGCAACCGCGGCTGGGCACATCCGGGCAGACCTGCCGCAGGCTATCGTACAGCCGTTGTACCGCCAGGCTGGCCAGGTGCATCACCCCCACCACGTGCTGGAAGCGAGAATGCTCGGCTGACGGAAAAACCATCCAGGCGGTTTGCAGTTGATGAATGTGCCGCAGACGCTGGACCCATCCATGGTCCAGCAAATGCCGCTCCGTCAGCTCGTCGGCCCGTCCTGTGACGGGCGTGGTGAAGGGAATGTAACCGTGTAGGGGATCATAGCTGAGACTGACCGAGTTTATCCGATCCATGGGCCCATTATGGGCGATGCTAGCGAGCTGGCCAAGCCGGCTTGGTCTGGGCACGGGGGCGGGTATGCCAGCAAAACTTGCAACGGCGAGTCTTGTACAGCAGGGCAATTGCCGATAGATATAAGGCTAGCGTTTGAGGGGGCCTGATTCCGGGGTGCGCGCTGCGTCGGTGGTTGACGCACTCAGGGCAGCCATAGCCACAGCGTTCCTGGGTGTCCTGGTTCCTGGGTGTCCTGTTAGTCCTGCGTCGGCTGGATGCCGCGGCCGCTGGGATCCCTGCCGCCCCCATGCAGTGTCCGCGAAACGGTGAACTGAAACCGCCCCGCCTAAAATATAGCTAACCCCATTTTCAAATTACCAACAGAGGGAGACAGCCGGTGTCTCGATTCTCCACATATTGGAACGCGCCGGCGGCTTTCGCCGTCGTTTGGCTGTGTGTCGGCTCGCTGCATGCGGCGCCCACCACGGCCGAATTACTGCCCCAAACCACCAAAGCTTGCGTCGTGGTTACCAGCGTGACTCAGCTACGCGAAAATTGGGAAAAGACGCAATTGGGCCAGTTGTGCAACGACCCGTCGATGAAGCCATTTGTTGAGGACATTCGTCAACAGCTGAAGGATCGCTTCAGCCGGACCGGCGTCCGTTTGGGCCTCTCCTATAGTGATGTGCGGGAAGTGTGTACCGGCCATTTCTGCCTAGCCGCCATCCAGCCGGATGGAGTTGCGAGTCGTCATGCGTTGGTCGTCTTGGCCGACATCTCCGGACATGAGGCAGCGCACCAGAAGTTGCGCGAGAAGGTCCAAGCCAGTCTGACGGGGCAGGGGGCCACCCACGCAACGCGCACGGTCAGCGATACGGAATTGACCATCTACCAAATTTCGGCCAAGGGGAAGGGCAACACGACGGAGACCCATGAGGTCGTGATCTTTGTCCGGGACGGGCAATTGGTAGCGTGTGACGACGAAAAAACCGCCTTGGCAATCCTGGAACGATTCGGCAGCGCGACGCCGGCTGCCGACAGCTTGGCTCAACTGAAGTCCTACCAGCAAGTGGTCCAGCACTGCAGTGAGGCGGCCGGTTCGCTGCAGCCGCTCGTGCATTGGTTTGTGGAGCCCCTTGGCTACGCCCGCGTGATGCGGGCTGCGGCCGGAGGACGCAAGCGACGAGGCACGGACTACCTGAAGGTGCTCGAGAATCAGGGATTCGGTGCCGTGCAGGCCGTGGGTGGTTACGTGAATTTGATGACCGAATCGCACGAGATCCTCCACCGCACCTTTGTCTATGCCCCAGCGGTGGAAGCGGTTCCCGGGGAAAAGAACGCGTCAGGAGACACCGATAAATATCGATTGGCTGCCCGCATGCTGAATTTCCCCAACGCCACCGATGCGGCGGCCATGCATCCGCAGAACTGGATTCCACGGCAACTCTCCACGTACTTGACATTCAATTGCAAGCTACAAAACGCCTTTGACTACTCCGAGACGCTCGTCGATGAGGTGGCGGGTGACCGTGGGTTATTCCGCGCCACACTGGATGGTTTGCGCACCGATCCCAGTGGCCCACAGATCGACATTCGCAATGAAATTGTCGCCCACCTCGGTGAACGGGCAACCATGTTCTCCGTGCAAGAATTGCCGGCTAATACGCAAAGCGAACGGCTGGTGTTGGCGATTGAGTTGATCAATGCCGATGCAGTGGCCCAGAGTCTCAACCGGATGATGGAATCGGATCCCGACGCGCAGAAGCGCGAGGTTTCCGGAAAAACCATCTGGGAAATCGTGAGCGAGCCGGAAGAGGAGACGCCCGCCGTCGTCATTGATGGCCTCGGCCCCCCGGGACTGCCTGCGGCGGCGGCTGACGAGGAGGAGGAGGAAGAGCGAAAACTGCTCGAAAATGCCGCTCTGGCCGTGCTCAATGGTCACCTGATGGTCGCCTCAAATGTCGATTCGCTGGTCCGGTTGATTGAGTCCCCACCGGCGGAGGGAGATCGGCTGGCCGACGCGGAGGATTATCTTACCATCAGCCAATCTTTGACCGATTTGGGCTGTGACCAACACTCGATGCGATTCTTCACACGCACCGATGAAGAGCATCGAACGACCTACGAATTGATTCGCCAAGGCAAGATGCCGGAGGGAGAAACCCTATTGGCTCGGATCCTCAATCGGCTGATGGGTCCCGAGGAAAAAGGCGTGTTGCGCCAACAGCAGATTGATGGCCACCAATTGCCTGAGTATCAGGTCGTACGTCGATATCTGGGGCCAGCGGGCATGTTTCTATCGTCCCATGATGACGGGTGGATGCTCACCGGCTGCCTGTTGACCAAAAACGAACCGACCGACGAAACGGTACCCGCTCTGAGCACGGCTTCGGCCGAGTAAGCAAGTGACGCTTGCAAGTTGGCCGGAATACGCCCCGCAGGGCAACGCCATGACGGATTTATGACGCTCGCTCCCAGGCTCACGCCTGGGAGCGAGATAAAACTACAAGCACGAAGCGCAAGCGAGTGAGTCCCACGCAACGGCGGGTTATGCGGCGATTGTCAGGACTGCGGACGCATCCCGATGTCTAGGGAGTGCGCTGATCGATAGGTCCCTGGCCCCGTTGGACGCTCGTGCTTGTAGTGCAAAAGCCGCCGCATTTGCTGGTCGGAGATGGCGGCCTCGATTTGCGATGCCGCTTTCCCGCCAAAAAATCCGTCACGGCGCCGTCCGTTGGGGCCGGCTAGAAAAGACATCAATTCACTTGTTCCCGTTCCCAAACACCTTTTTGGCCCAAAACGGATGTTGGCGATCGCCTCGCGTGCGCACGTCTTCGAGCAATACGCCAACGTTGGGAGTCAGCTGTTCTCGTGTCGACTGGCCATTGATCCGAAACTCCAGCTGTTGACTGAAGTCGACCAGGTCGGGTGACAGGCAGACAGTTGTCTGCTGCGCCCCGGATCTTAGGTAGATGCTCTTGCGGTTGCGGATCTTGCCTTCGATCACGGCCGCACGAGTCTGCGGCGGGGCAGGCCAGCTATCGGGGAGTACCATCGTGCGTTTCGGCAGCCCTTCAACTTCGGCCCACCAGAAGAAGTTGTCCCAAGGACGTAAGGAAACGGAGTTGAATTCAGCACGTGGGAAGATCCGCTGTTGTAGGCCCATCCAGGTGAACAGTCGATGGATTTCATCGGAAAAGTGCTCGTGGCCACGTCCGATGAACTCCGCGTAGACCACATCGTAGCCGGTGCGTGTCAGGTAGCGGTCGAATTGCGTGCCATTGATCTCCAACTTGCGTCCATCGAGTTCCCCCCCCACAAAGTACCACGGCGAGAACTTTGCATTGTCCGTATAGTGGGTCACGTACAAGGGAGAGTTCCGCTGACCATATTGCGACACGGCCACAATCGGCATGACTCCAGCCCATAAATCCGGATGGGCTAGGCCGATATCCCAAGCCGCCGTTCCCCCCATGGCATGTCCCGATAGAAACACGCGATCCACATCGATGGAAAATCGCCGACAGGCATCACGCACGCTGTAAAGCACTCTTGCATGTTCACGCGCGGAATACTCATAGGTCTTTTGGTTTTTTTGGCCCCAATGCGGCGAGATCACAATATAGCCGCGACGCGTAGCCTGCCCCAAACGCAGCTTGCGTTGAGGATCCAACGCGCCGGCCCACCAATCCAATTGCATGGCGGGAGTCGATCCTTCTCCATGCAAGGTTACGACCGTCGGATATCGTCGATAGGGATTGTACTCCGGGGGGAGCTGCACGTCGTATTCCACATCAGGTTCTTCTGGCAACCCTGGAATTCGCACGTGTCGTTGACCAGGCGCTTCTGCGGCCGGCTCCGCGCCGTCATCCCCTTCCGCAGGGGGGCGCAGGTGAAGCACCATGCGGGCCACGTTCTCTGGCGTGGCACCTTCCAAACTCTGCAGAAGATCCAGCACCTCGCGGCGCTCCGCAGCGTCGGCGGAGCGTAAATAGCGCAAGACCAAATCGCGAACTTGGATCAGCGAGAGGGATACGGCCATGCTTTCCGTTCCCGCGCCGCTCCCCAGAAGCCAGCCCGAGACGGCCAACGAGATTTGTTGCTCAGCTCCCGTCTGGGAGTCCTGCGCCAAACGCAATAGGTCGGCCATACGTGGTAGGGAATGGGCGTTGAGATCCTGTTTGATCTCGGCTGCGATGCGCTCGGCCTGTTGACGAAGGACTCCCGCTGGCAATTGCGACAAGGCCTGGTCGAGCAGCGTCAGGACCTTGGCTGATTGTTGTTGGCGAGACTGATCCTCGACGACAAGTTCCTTAACTTCCTGCAGGATGGGCCCCGCGATGCCTTCGCTGGGAAACTGCTCCGCCAACTGTCGGGCCAGCTCGTACTGGCCGGCCTGGGCACGCAGACGGATCTCAGCGATCACCTGGCGAGCCTGTAACTGGCGTAGTTCCTTCTCCTGTTGCTGCAAGTTCTCCAGCTCCGGAAAGGCCTGGATCGCTTCACTCAAGGTCCCCAATGCGTCCTCGTACCGCTCGGATTCGATGAACAACCGTACCACTTTCAAACGCTCATCGGCATTGGCCGTAGATTTTTGCGTGAGAATATCGTTGAGTATTTCGCGGGGAATCGAGCTGGTGGCGATCCGCATGTCCAACTGGTAGGAATGTTGCGCCGCGAGCCCCTCAACCTGCGTGTACACGGGGGTGATCTTCGTGATGCCCACGATGACATCGATCACCCCGCGACTGGTGCGCAGAGTTAGCGTTTGGCGTCCCCAGGCATCAAATGGAGTTTGAGCGAGCAATTGGCCGACCATCGCCACACGTTGGCCGCCCGTGGCCACCCGCTGCGGAATGCCGATTTCCTCCAGTCGTCGTGCCGCTTGTTCCTGCACCTGATTTATCTGATAACTAGACACGAACATGCGGCGCAGTCCGTCGTCGATCAATCCGATTAGCTTCGGCTTGGGCGTTGTGGCGGCTCCCCCCGCCCCCTTGGGTGCTGCGTTGACGCTGGATAACTCGGCGAAGCCGCCGACCAATGTCATGCCCCGTTTAAGCGTGACCTCCGCCCCGGCAACGGTGCGCCCAACACAAACGCCCAGTCCATGCAGGGCCAGCCATAGGCCGCCGATCCGGAGACAAGTCCGCCACATTCCACACCGTAGTCGACGCGTCAGCCGACCGTGATCGGCCACGAGCGGACTTGGGCTGGGCCTAGCAAGTGCGATTCTTGAGCCGTCCATGGACTACACCGCCCCCTCCACCTCACGAGTCGCTCCGGGCCGCCCCGCAATAATGCCCTAGCACTGAGAGTCGTGTCCGCGTTTTGTCCGCCGTCATCGTAAATTGTAGGCCGCGCTCCGTGTCCCGTCCACGGCCCGCGCGGCTACTCAGTGGCGGCCGGTGTGGTCGTAGGAGCGGCCACCGGTACATCAAGGTCGATAGGAATCGCGGATGCGTTATGGTGCAAAAATTCCACCCCCACCGCCAGGCCGATTCCCAATAGTAGTGCCGCCGAGAGTCGACCTCGGTCATGCGAGTGAAAGGTGACCTCAGGGAGTAAATCGCTCAAGGCAATACAGATAAAAAATCCAGCCGAAAAGGCCAAGGCCCAGCCAATCGATTCGTCGGAGCCAAGTTCCAAACGGGCCGCCCCGCCCCAAAACAGCAGGGCACCCAAGGGGCACACCAGTGAGAAAACCAAATTGACCAGCATCTGATTGCGGGCTGACCAGTGGCTGGAACGCATGAGCATCGCGATCGACAGCGAATCCAATGGTTTGTGCAACGCCACGGCCAGAAATGTGCCAAGACCCGGTGCGAATCGCAGGTGACCGGTTGACGACTCGGCGATCATGCTCGCACCCAATGCCAAACCATCCAGTAGCGAATGCACCGCCAGGCCCGTGAAAAGTCCCACCCAATTGAACTGATGAGGCCCCGCGTGGGGATGCGGATGGTCCGGCTCGTCTGCGTGATGGTGCGCCAAAACCGGCAGAGACCCCTGATCCCCATGCGTGCATCGGCCTTGATCCGCGGATACTTCGTGATGATGAAAATGAAGCAGCCGCAACACGAAAAACATCACCAAGAGCCCCGCCAACATGGCCCCCGTCGCATGCTGGGCCGATGGCAATTGCTGAATCGCATGTGGAAGTAGATGTAAGGACGCGATGCCCAGCATGACGCCGGAGATCAGGCTGATCAGCGCTTGCATGCGAAAGTGGGTCAGCGCTACCAGCTGGGGCAGCCGGCCTCCGAGCAGTGAGGCGAAAAAAATCGCCAGACAATACAGTGTCAGTAGTAGCGGAGTTGCCGGCATCATCACCCGTTATTCCGCCCCCATTTGGCCTACCGGCGCCCCTTGCGCCGCCGTTTCAAGCGATGTGCGCTGCGGGCCGAACCTACAAGTTGAATGCATTGGCAATGAATGTGCAAGTCGACCTGGCCCGGGCCGCCGAGCCGAGTTCGACGCGCCTGGCGTCGCGATTTGCCCCGATTCTCGTTGACGATTGCCACACGGCTAGTTATAATTACATTCATGCGATTGATTGATTGTCCAGATCGGCAACGGGCCACTAGCGCCGATCGTAGGAGGGGTAACGTGCCAACTGCCGTGCAACGCGAGGAGACCGCATGTCAGCGGACGGCGGACCTTTTTGCCGCGTTGGGTGATCCCCAGCGGTTGCGAATTGTGATGTTGTTGGGCAATCGGGAGTTATGCGTATCCGAGATTACGGCTGAGCTGGCCGATAATCTACCAGCCGTCTCGCAACGACTGCGTTGGCTGAAGCGAGAGCGATTGGTTCGCGCCCGACGTGACGGCAAGCACATATATTACGCGCTGGCCGACCACCATGTCGCCGAATTGGTTCGAAACGCATTCGACCATACGTCGGAGATGGTGTAGCCATTGTCGTTAACCGGAAACGTTCTACTACAAACAAGGGAGATACGAGTCATGTCCGATTTGCATGTAAATCACGAACATCGTCATGGAGAGGGCTGTGGTCACACGCCGGTTCGTCACGGGGATCATCAAGACTTTCTGCACGATGGTCATCTCCATCATCAGCGGGCCGATGGCACGGTTGAGGAGCATGCCTTGTCGGTCAGTGATGTGAATCCGGACGGTTGCACGCCCCAGCATCGCTGCAATGGGCATGCCCTTGGCCATGTGCACGGCCCCACCTGTGGCCACGAAGCGGTCCCGCACGGTGACCACGTGGACTATCTTGTGGACGGCCATTTGCACCATCCACACGGTGATCATTGCGACAATCATGGCCCTGTGTCGTTGGGCTGAGCGACCTAGGCCCCATCAAGGTGCACGCGGGTTGTGTCGCGTCCGCCTTCGGCGGCCGACATTGCCGCTAAGGATGATCCATAACACGCTGCCATATCCGCTTGGTTCTGGCACGATGCTTGCGATCGGTTCCCCGCCTATCACTCCCCCGGCGATCGGTAGCGAATTCGGTCCCGGAGAGAGCACACCGCTGGTGTTCATGACATTTCCGCCAATCGTGCCGACGCCGGACAACACGCCATCGAGCAGCTGCACCGAGCCGCCATTGCTGGTTGGCGATCCATTCCATATCAGCGTGCCGGGCCCCGTCTTGGTCAGCGAGTGACCCGACAATTGGGTCGTGGATGCCAGCAACAGACTCGCATCGGCCGCCACGATCAATTGGGTGGTGTCGGCCAGGTTCACACCGGCCGCGATGGTGTGCTCGCCTTGTTGAACCTCAAGGCGAGCATCGCCGGTGGCTGCCTGGAGCGTGATCCATCCGCCGCCACTGATCGTGTAGGCGTGTGGGCTATCAAACTCCAACGTACGTAAGGTGCGCGTCTGTGTATTGGTAATACTGCGCGGCGCGGTGATCTTGTTGCCAAGAATGGCCGTTTCCTGATTGGTATCCGGAATGAGCCGTGCGAGCCAATTGGCATCTTGGCCCCAATCACCTCCGGCGTCCACATTCCAAATGGACGGAACAAGAAAGCTCTGCCGCTGTTCGACCCATTGGCGTGCCAGCGATTCCAGAGCGGTGGGCGAAACGCCAGGTGTCCCCCAAACCAAATAGAACGGAGGGGAACTGTTGACGCCCGCCATGCGCAACTGCATGGCGATCAAATAAATGCCATCATTCGGTGTGGTGCCGAAGTTGCCATCGCCATCATCGAGAAAAAAGAAACGATGCTCGTGTATGAATCCGTTGGATCCTGTCGTGGCGATCGTGGCCCCGGGAATGAATTGATCACTACCATCGGCGGCAGCTTCCACGTTGTTCTTGCCGAATAGTGACAAACGATATTGAGGCGTCGGCGTAGCGGCGAAGGCCACATCCGAGACCATCGATCCAACGCCGTTCCAATAGAGCAGATTGGAGACCAGGCCCTCCTGGGCCATCGGCAGAAAGTCCCAATCAAGGTCCGCACTTCCGGGCAAGGCCGTAGCGCCTGGCGGCATGAACGGACTGCCATTCGCCAGCGAATTGAACCCCGGATCGTTCACGGCATACAAATTATCAAACGACCGCGTGAAAACACGTTGTCCAAGCGCGTACGTGGCATTGTCGAAATCGGCGGTGCCAGTCGTCAATTGGCCAGCAACACTTTGCACCAGCAGATCAGCATGCTGTGCTCGCGCCGTGGAGGTGGCCAAAGCCAGGCATCCCAGGGCCGCACAGAAGCCAGGCCAGCGCACGACCAATCCAATTCGCAGAGACGCATGAAGGCGGAACATGTCGAATGACCCTTTCTCAAATCTTAAATCTCAAATCTCTGCGGCGCTTCGCCCAAGGAGGCCGAGGGGAGTAAATGGGAAAACCGCCTCGCGCCCGGCCCGTTCCCAGATACGCATCTGGGAACGGGCAGACTCCGGAGTTCATCTTCCAGGCAGTCCTGGCACGCCACTACGCTCGGCGGAGCCGTAACCCGCGCAACCCGCTCAAGAGCATCGAGCACATCAGGCCCAATCCCGTTGGCTCAGGGATTGATTCAGCGACGAATTCCACGCCTTCCTCGTAGAAGGCAAAGTTCTTGCCGCCGAAAACAGGCTCGTCCCCACCCCCTTCAAAGGCTTCCAACAATCCTTCCAACTCCTCCGCGGCATCGTCGTCAACAAGCAGTTGGTCCACGAGCCAAACGATCGCAAACGGAGTCGAATCCGTGAGTCCTGCGACCGACGCGCTCAAGCCCATCACATACACGCCATCGGCAGGAATCGATATGCCAGGTGTGTTTATGGCAAACAGCGGATGTTCGTCCATGCCACCACTGCCTCCAGTTGTTCCAAAATTGGGGTTATCCACCGCGGGCACCGGGGGTGAGATCACGGGCTGAAAGTCCACGGCACCGGTGCCGTCCCAATAGAACAGCTGAGACGACTGGCCCGCCAACGTGACCGGCGCGAATGCCAGGGAAGCGGCGGCGTTGGCTGGGAGTGGATTCGAACCCGCCACGACACTCGTCGGTGCCGCATTAAATCCCGGCTCGGCTCGCTGGTAGTCGAAGAAAAACGGCGGCGTTCCACCAGCCACCATCACGCCTTCAAAGACTCGCGTCTCCAGATCGTAGAACGGGCCCCCCTCCAAGCCGTCCAAGTCCGCAGCGGCACCGACCGCGACCTGCCCGCCGACTTCAGCCAAGAAGATATCGCTGTGTTGTGCGGATGCTGGCCCTAGCTTGCCAAGTAGGCATGCGAAGGCCATCGTCGCAACTCGGGTCCACTGTGGGAACGCAGATTTCAGAAATCGAAAACTCATGAGACACCTCCCGAAATTAAGGACGAAAATGACGTAACGGACAAAAGGGATACAAAAAATTCTCAGACACCTCATGCGGCTATTGTGGCGGCATGGCAAAGTTAAATCCTTCGGTACACCACCGCGCGATCTGATCGGCGGATAGGGACCCCACATGACCATCGGCATACAGATAGTTTGCCGATGTGCCGTGGTGACGATCCACGGCAATTTCATCGCTCACCGTCTTCCACACCGCGTTGGTGCTGGCATTGTTACGCAGATTCTGCTCGCTAAACCAACTATAGGAATGGACATGGTCAAACAACGCCGCCAAACGACTGGCCGAGCCTTCGAAGAGCACCAAGGTGTCATGCGTCTTGGGGAGCTTGTAAAGGCTATCGATCAGTCCACGTTGTTCACGCTCCATGGCCAGACGTACGGGGGGGGGCAGATGGGGGGAAATGGGCTCTGGCTTACGCAGATAACCGTTGAGTGCGTAGGTGGTCAGCGTGGATGACTTCACGGATCGGTCATCCGGACAGAGACGAATCTCGTCGACGCTTTCCAAAAACGGACTGAGCTGGTAGATCCACGACTCGTCGGTGGCATGCCCGTGGGCGATCAGGGGGAATCGACCGTTGTTGACGCCAGCGAATTGATGGATGGCCAAGCCAATCTGACGCATGTTGTTGGCACACTGAGCGGTGCGGGCCGCCGATCGGGCTGCCTGGACCGCGGGCAACAACAGAGCGAGCAGCACGCCGATAATGGCGATGACCACCAGCAATTCCACCAAGGTAAACGCTAGTCGATTACGCACTTTATAACCCACGAGAAGGGCGCAGCCGCGCTGGCGAGAAATCCGCCAACCGTGCACTACGCCATTGCCTGAGCACACATCGTTCCCAAATGTCGCCTAGCCCCGCAGGCTAACGACGGAATCGATGAACAAGGATCAGGCGCACTGCGGAGGTCCACGGGCCTCGGCGACGTGCTGAGGCAGAAGCCTCTTGGCAGGTGAAGAAGTGCGGGAAATTTCGGTTCGCACGTGGGGCAACCATAACGTGCATCCGTTTTTCGATATGCCGTGTCGCAACAGGGCCAGGGCCGAACACACCGGGCAATGGTCCGCATCATGCCCGGGCGTACTGGCTGCCGGGTGCCCCGCCACGCGGGTTGCATGGGGCGTGGTGGTCTGGTTAGCGTGCGCATGACCTTTGCCGTGTCGACAGCCGCAGCCGGCATGTGTCGCCAGACCATGGTTCGACAAGTGGTGGCAACTCGGCAGACCGTGCCAACACGGCGTGCCCTCATGTTGACACGGCAGCAATCCGTGCAGGCCGTGCCCGAACAGGCCGACCACGGTAAAGACCGTCGTCAGCAGCAGTGATACAACGGGCTTCAGCGAACGCCACACGACGTCTCTCCCCGAGCTCGACCGGATGATTTCAACGACGGCCGCGAGCTAAACCGATAGCCCCCATTGTAGGCGATGTTTCGCTAGGTGCAAGTGGTTTGCAAAAAGTTTCCTGGGTGAGGAGGGGTGACCGGGCGATGGACCCATTCAGCGGCCAGGGCGAGTGGTGCCGGCAGGCAGGAATTCAACAAGCGGGGAGACGACTAGCAGATCCACACAGACCTCCGGATCGGTTCCCGAGCGTTCCGACCAGGCGGCAACAAGTTCCGGAGTGAGTGATTGAACCTGGCCCGCATGATCCACAATGGACACACGGCTGCGGTCGACCAAGGATCTTAAGTAGTCCCCAACATCCCAGCCCATGCGTTGAAAAAACGCCGTGTTAAATTCTAGCAAACCAAGCCAACGAGGGCAGTTCTGCAAGAGCTGCCGCATACCGGCCATCACCATGGGCTCGTAGCCCTCGACATCAATCTTGAAAAGAAGAGTATCTTGCGATAGGTTACGGTCCGCTACGAGATCATCAACGGCCAAAGTGGGAATCTGACATTCGTTAACCTGGGCATCGCGGTCGGGCTGCACGGCGGAGGAGGACCCCGACCAGCGACGGTTTATGAAGAAACTCCGTGCCCCCTCGGTCTTGTCAGCCGCCAAGGCATGATAAAACTCCATTTGACGACCGTTGGGATGATCGTGGCGCGAACGCTCCAGCCAACTCATCAACTCAGGATTGGCTTCGATTCCCAGAATGCGCGTCTCCGGAGCATACGACTCGGCCAGGACAAATTCCCCATAGTTGAGTCCGACATCCAATACGAGTGTTGGCTGCAGTTGTGCATTTGCCTGATGCCAGAGAGTCTTCAAGCCGGGTTGCCCTTCGGCGCGGCAGCGCAGGATGGCTCGGCCCCGATTCTCACGGGGATCCACGTACATGCGATGTTGGGTGCCGGGGAGCAGCAGGTGGGTTGGGCGCAGACGGCCATACAGACGCCAGATGGCCCAATCCTCTCGTAGACGGCGCAACCACGGAAGTCGGTTTAGAGCTCGCCAAGCGGGGAGAATCAAAGGCACCTGTCGCAATGAATCCGCTACCTGCCCCATGCCGACAACCTATTCTCTACTTCCCATGAAGTCATTCCCATGCAGTCAGACGACCGACAGGACCATCCTTGTTTCGTCCAAATGGCGCGCATCAAAACATCCGAAACGGATTCGCACGCAAACTCCAATGAATCGCGAAGCGTTCCTTTCCTGGCTGGCCTCGCAGACGCCGATGGTATCCGCATGTATTGGCAATCACCAACGTGTTTTTGGGAACCGCGAGAACGGTCTCCTCAAATCCCAATCGGCGCATTTCCTCAAGCGTAATTCGGCGTGATCCCTGATTCGTCCCACAACTCTCGGCATAAACGTAGCCGAGCTGCGACGCGCTAAGTAGGTGCGATCTCTTCACTGCCACGAGTGGCCCATGCTCCAGCCCGACATCTTCCAAGTATAACCAGGCCTTATGTGTGTGAAAAAAGATATCGCTGTGCAGATGTGTTTCCGGATCTGTCAGTTCACTCTCCGGGCCCTGTACCAAGTGCTCGAACGCTCGATGGCCCGTGGATAGGCCTAGCGGGCGCCTTTCGCCAGCCTGCATCAGACCGACAAGCCTGGGATCTTCGTAAAAATCTCGTATCGCCGGAAAACGATGCCAGCACTTGTCCGATAACACAACCAGTTGCAATCGGTTGGGTCCGTGATGCAGCGCGTTTTGCGGCAAATCGTCGGGAAATTGACACGCGGCAGCCTCCAATGACATGGCTTCGCGATGTACTTCGCCAAATGCGTCGGCGGACAGAAAGTCAGGCCAAATCACTAGGCCGTCCCCAAGCAAATCGCCAATGCGGGCCTGCCAATCGGCCCCCCCCGGCGTCCCTTTACCCAGTACCGGTCGCATCCGATAAACGGCCCGTGCCATCACCGTGCGAAACACCTGGGCTCCGCACCGGTTCAACAGGGAACTGGAGATCGACTTGTCGGCAGAAAACAATCGAATGACCGATCGAACCATGGGAATCACCAACCCATACAACAATAAAAGGCGGACCCTAGATACTGACCAAGCGAAAGAGAAGGCTTTTATTCCACAGCAGTCGCGAGGCCGTCGGCGGTCAGGCCTCACGAGTTCGCCGCATGAGAATCCCTCTAGCCTCTTGGTCATCCTAAATGGATGATGGACCACCGTCAAGCAATTACCCCGGCCCAATCATCTGAGCCAGCTGCCGATGTCACGGAATTGCCAAATTCCGACGGATGTCCGACCCACTCGGTGTCTCCGACACGGCAATGGTCCCCAGTTGTGTGGGCTTGGCCTAGGGGCGATTCCACTTGACCTATAGGTCGGCTCGCCCCTAGACTGACGTACTGCGGGGCTGGAGGTCTATTTCGAGGCCAACGGGTGCCGATCTTGCCTCAGTTTGAGATCCGCGCCAAAAGGCTTGGAGTGGTCTTTCGCCCCTGAGGGACCGCTCCTTACGGACCAAGACACCGCCGCCTGGGGCAGGCGGCGGTGCCAAGTGATGGGGACCCCGCGCTAGAAGGAGCTAGTGATCATGGCCGGTTTGATGCAAGTGGATCTTTCTCAACGGGCCCAACAAGCTCTTCGTTTGAGCCCAGTCCACGCGCTCCGCGACTTGCGGGTCGATCAGCAAGGGGAATCTCTGCTGATCTCAGGTTCGGTCTCGTCGTTCTACTTCAAGCAGCTTGCGCAAGAAGCGGTGCGAACCGTGGACCGAACCGTGGACATCGTCAACGCCGTGTGTGTTGACTAACGACCAATGCTTGCGCGGGTCAGGCGATTTTGTCACGCCTGACTCGCTGCACGAGTTGCTCAAGCAATCGGTCAAGTTCCGTTTGGCCTTCGCGCACAACCATCGATACTCGCAGGGACCACAGTGGTACTGATCCCAATGTGCCCAGGCGAATCTTGACCAGGTCCTTCACCGTACACACAACGGCCGCAGCGCCACACGACTCGGCCCACTCCGCGAGCTCGTCCAATTCCGCGCGGCCGTAGGCATGATGATCCGGAAACTCGCGAAATCCCACGAGTTGGTAGCCCAGTTGTTCTAGGGTCCGGCGAAAGGCATCGGGGTTGCCGATGCCGCAGAATGCCACTACGTTTTGCTGGGCCAGCGCTGCGACAGGGCAGGGGGCCTGCGATGTGGACTCCAGGCACTGTGGCCCATGGGCCAGTTCCAACCAGAGGGCTTGGGGCGCCCAAGCGGCCACACGTTGACGAATGGCCGCGCGTGCTTCACCGGATACAAGGTCGCTGCGCGAAAGCCCCACGACATCTGCCCGACACAATCCGGCAGGTGGCTCACGCAACAAACCCCGCGGTAACAAATGGCCCCCGCCGAACGGATCGAGCGCGTCTAAGAGTACGATATCCAAGTCGCGGGCCAAACGCCGGTGTTGGAACCCATCGTCCAACAGAATCAACTGGCTGGCATGTTGCTGAATGGCAGCCCGCACGCCGGCAACCCGATCCGGATTCTGCACGTGGGGCACATGCGGAAGTGCGGCGGCTAATTCTAAGGCCTCGTCATTCGGGCCCCCGGCCGGCGCCCGATAACCGCGACTCAGTATGGCCACTCGAATCGGCGGCTGAACCCGGCCCAATCGGCCAGCGAGCCAGGCGATCATGGGGGTCTTGCCCGTGCCTCCGGCCGTGAGGTTACCCACACTAATCACCGGTATCGCAGCAGTGGCTTGCGTGCACCGACAGTGGTCGTACCACCGATTGCGGATGCCGACGACAGGGGCGTAGGCGAACGAGGCCACTCGCAACAGGGCTCGGACCAGCAGGGACCCGGGGCCACAGTTACGACCCCGGATCACGTCCGAAAGATAGGCGTGTAGGCTGGTCCGCTGCGACCTATTGGAGCCGCTGGCAGATGGCATGGGCCATCTCCCGCGTACCGACAGCTGTCGGATCGTCACGATGAGGCTTCAGGTCGTAGGTCACCGCCTTCCCCTCCGCGATCACATCCGCCACCGCTTGCTCCAGCCGCCGCGCCGCGTCGGCTTCCCCAAGATGTTCGAGCATGAGCTTAGCGGACAGGATGACTGCGGTTGGATTAACCTTGTTCAACCCCTTGTACTTGGGCGCGCTGCCGTGCGTGGCCTCAAAGACAGCGCCATTGGGGCCGATGTTGGCCCCCGGCGCTACGCCCAATCCGCCCACCAGTCCCGCCGCCAAATCGCTCAGGATGTCGCCATACAAGTTCGGCAACACCAACACGTCGTACTGCTCGGGCTTCTGGACCAGTTGCATGCACATGTTGTCGACAATCCGGTCTTCGAACTCGATGTCCTGGTACTCCCCCGCCACGCGTCGAGCCGTTTCCAAGTACAGCCCATCGGAGTACTTCATGATGTTCGCCTTATGCACCGCCGTGACCTTGCGACGGCCATGTTGGCGGGCGTAATCGAAGGCACAGCGCACAATCCGCTCCGTTCCACTCACACTGATGGGCTTGATGGAAATGCCGGTCTCGCTAGCCCCCGTCTTGATCTTGCGGTCCGCCGGCAGACTGTTGATGAATTCGATGAGCTTTCCTGTTTCCGGTTTGCCCGCTTCGAATTCGACGCCGGCGTACAAGTCCTCCGTATTCTCGCGGACGATGACCAAGTCCAAGGGTACATTCTCGAAAAACGTCCGCACGCCTCGGTATTGCTTGCACGGCCGAATGCAGGCATAGAGGCCCAGTTCCTGACGGAGGTAGACGTTGATGCTGCGGAACCCTGTGCCAACAGGTGTTGTGATGGGCGCCTTCAACGCACAGCGAGTGCGGCGAACGCTGGCAATTGTCTCATCCGGTAATGGCGTCCCTTTACGCGCCATCACATCCACGCCGGCTTCTTGAACATCCCAGCGAATGTCCACACCCGTGGCGTCCACGCACCGACGTGCCGCCTCGGCCAATTCCGGCCCGGTACCATCTCCAGTAATCAACGTCACTTCATGCTGAGCCATGATTGATTTCTTTCTCCACAAATCGGTGAAATTGGCTTGTCAGGGTGTGACGCTATCACATCCCCCGCCCACCGTCAACGTGATCCGCCGACGGCGGGTGAGTGCCTCACCGTGGGAAGAAAAGTGCGCTGTCGAACGCGCGGCACGCAACCCGCACCGCACTCGAGCTGGCCAGCGGAACACCTTCTCCTAGTACGATTCCACGCAATACTGAGATTGCTGCGTGGCAATTAGGGAGGCCAGATTACCGACCGTGCGAAAGCTGTCGGGCGTCATCTCGGCATAGTCTAGGGCAATGCCATAGCTCCCCTCGACTTGGGCCAGCAGGTCCATGACCAATAGCGAGTCCAGAATGCTCGACTCAATCAAGTCGGTCTCCGGACCAGCCACCGGGCCGTACTCGGTGTGAGCCCGCAGAAAGTCCATCAACTCGGTTTCGATCGATCGTAGGTTTACCATACGCTCCGCCCCCCCTCACAACAGGAAACAGGATAGGTTGCGCCCCTTCGGTCACGATCGTGGCAGTCAAGGACTAAAAGGACATACGGGACTAAAAGGACAAGCTGCCCCTGGCACCCCAGTAGGAAGGCAGTAGGCCCGTAGCACCCCCACCTCGCCGAGACATGCCGAATGCACCAGTTTCGCCGAGAAGGAGGGTTATGCTGTGCATCGTCCAGGTCCCCCCGCCGACTTCAACGAATCTGTCGCTGCCAGTGCTGACAGCTGCGGCCCCCCCGATGGCGACTCGGGATCCACCCGGGGACGAAACGACCGTTATCCAGGCAGATGTCGATAAGGACTATAATGAAGGAAGTAGCCGCGGAGCCCGGTTCGACACACCCTGGGGAGTCGGCGCGAGTCGACGGAACTTGTGGAACACCTTTCACCCTCACCACCAGCCGCAAGCGTGGTGCGGCCCGACCCGCCGTCGTCAGCGGGCCCTCAGGATCCGGGTGCGTCCGCTGGCCTCCGTACCCAATTCATTGACCAACAGCTCGCGAGAACGCGCCGTCATGTCAAATTGGTCGATCTGACAGTGGCCTTGTTGCAATTGACAACGGGCCTTCTTGGATACGTGATGGCCATGATCATCGTCGATCATTGGCTGATTGGCTTGAACGACACGACGCGTTTTGTTGCATGGATGGTGCTGTGGACCGGGGTCATCGCCTGGCTGGCCCTGCGACTGCCCCCCATTCTGTTCCGACGCGTGAATCCGGTCTACGCCGCACTGGCGATTGAGCGCAGCCAACACTCGCTGAAAAATAGTCTCGTCAATTATTTGATGCTGCGCGGCCTACGCGATCACCTGCGCCCGGCGGTTTTCGATGCCGTGGAGAATCGAGCATCCGCAGACCTGAAAGCCGTCGATATGGATGGCGTTGTGGATCGTACTCAGGTGATCCAGTTGGGGTATGCACTCGCCTTCGTGGTCGCCGTCTTGGGACTGTACAAAATCTTATCGCCTAAGGACCCGTTTCAGACCGTGGCCCGTGTTGCCGCGCCCTGGCAAGATATCGCAACACCTGCTGTTGTCCAGATCTCCGAAATCATCCCAGGAGACACGGATGTCTACTTTGGACAAGAGTTGGCAATGTCGGTTGTCACGCAGGGCCTGAAGGACGATCAACCGGTCAACGTCGAATGGACTTCCGAAGATGGACAACTGTTTGACCAGCGATTGCTCATGACTCGTGAGCCTAACTACCCTCGCTATCGTGGCACATTGTCCCCGGCGCACCAAGGCATTCGACAGAACATGACCTATCGCATTGTAGCCGGCGACGCCATCACTCGATGGTATCGCATCGCGGTGCGCTCCGCCCCTAGCATTCAAGTCGATGAAGTGACCTACGAGTACCCGTCGTACACTCGGCAGGTTCCCGCCACCGTCAAGGGAGATGGAAACCTTCGGGCTGTGGAAGGAACTCGCGTCACGGTTCGTGCATCAGCCAACGTCCCTATGCAAACGGCCTTCGTGGAATTTGATCCACGGGGAGAGGGGCCCCAGATGCCGGCTGCGGCATTGGGGACCAATGGCTCCACACGAGCGAAACGCTGGACGCCGATGCTGGTTTCCAGCCAAGATCCCCAACGGGCCGACGTCAAGTTCATGTTGGAACTGGCCGCGGATCAGCGAACTTCTGCCATGTCGCACTATCAATTGCGATTCATGGGAAACGATGGCACTCGCAATCCAATGCCAATCGTCTATGGCATCGAGGTGATCCGCGATTTAGCGCCCTTGATCGAAATCGTCGCACCACGCCAGGCGGAAATATCCTTGGCTTGGGATGACCAGGTGGTATTGGAAACGAGGGCCCACGATCCAGACTTCGGATTGACAAAGATCCACCTGGCACTTGCTGCCGATGATGTGGAAATTCGCACGCCCGAATTTCGTGAGGTGTGGGAGCCGGCCGAGACAGGCCAGCACACGGCAAGTTTTCGCATCCGTCCAGCCGACCTGCGTACGATCGATGGCTCGCCCATACGCGTTGGTCAATCCGTGCGTGTGACGGGCGTGGCTACCGATAATCGGCGCAGCCCGGACGGAACACTCCATGCCAATACAGCTCAAAGTCAACCGCTTGTCATTCATATCGGTCCGCCTCGCCAACGGTCGGTGAAGTCGGACCCTGGCGATGATCCGAACGGCACTGGGACAAATGGTGGCTTAGGTGAGTCTGCGGGGCAGGGACAAGCAGGACAGGGGCAAGAAGGGCAGGGACAAGAAGGGCAGGG
>SXHS01000162.1 GCA_005773145.1 Planctomycetaceae bacterium
AGGCATCTTGCCTGCCGATTTGCTGCAGAGACTAGATGTGGCGGCAGGCATCTTGCCTGCCGATTTGCTGCAGGTGGGATTTTTCGGTTGATCTCCACAGGCTGGAAGCCTATGCCACTCCACAGGCTGGAAGCCTATGCCACAGGTCAGCACTCAGCTTTCGCAACTCAGCTCGTGGTACTCGTGCGCGAGGGAATTTCAAATACCGACTGAACTTTGACGATCGCCGAATCATCTGGAAAAGTATGAAAGGACTGCACCAACAAGCTGCGCCGACGCGTCTCGACATTGATGTAACTCAAGGCCCCCAACTGAATGCGTCCGCTCGCTTCAAACGTCTGAAGCATGCCTTGCCGCTGGCTGTCGGCGAGAAGTTCTTGTTGAAAAGACCAAAACACGTCCGGCTTGACGGGCTCCAACTGAAAACTAACGTGATACATGACGCCGCCGCGACATTCCAGGCGGTCGTTTCGCTCGCCACGTAAGCCGTACCGCAGGAGACGGCGCCGTTCCGGGAGTGGGTGATGGGCGGATGAGGCCACTTCCGTCAAGATCATACCGCCGTAACGCCAAGTGATGACATGCCCCGCGCTGGTGATATCAATCTTGGCTTGATAATCCGGCCGTTCCACGCGCCGCGTCTGATGGATCTCAAACAATTCGGGATGTAAAGCTCGTCCATACAGCTGAAAAACAAGTTCTGCCACCTTGGGTCGTACGGTCAACACGATGCATATCCTTATTGGCGGTACCGAAGTGCTAAGTATTAATCCGCAGCGTCGGATCCGAAAAATAGTGCTCGGTTTGAGCGGCGCCGCGAGATCCTCATTATAGGTCTGTCCTCAGTCACGACAAAGGGATATTTTTTGCGGGCCATGGCCGCGCAAAATAATCTGTGATCCCGCGATGATCACGTCTTGACAAGATGTCGAGATGGTTATCGGTGCTGTCCGGCCGCTAGCGTCGACCATGCGGCCGTCGTGTGGTTTATGTTGCGCCGAAGGGACCTGCTATGGTTTATGGTCCGATCATGGTCCGACGATGGCGTTGAACATACCGGCCATCACGTCGTACGCCGTGTGAGCCCCAGCGGCAATGCCGAAGCCGCGCACAAGAAACAGGGTCGCGAAGAAGAGCCCCGCCAGAGTGCGAAAGAAGAAACTGTACCAGCTGAACACATCACCGTGACCGGTGAATAACTGATAGTGAGCTGCGGAGAAAACCAGGCTGGTCAGGACGGCAGCCGTGAGCCAACTGTCCGAAGTCGACTCTCCCGCCCACCGCAAGAGGTAGGCGGTGATCGGGAGGAGCATCAAGCGAAACAGCAATTCTTCGTAGATACCGGCACCGAAGTAGCCGACCAACTGCTCCAAGACACCGAGATCGGCCATCGTTGCGGCCACAGGCCACTCCAAACGCACGAACCAGGCGGCTTGGAGGTGGGCCGCCAGTAGTAGTAGACCGCCAAAAAACAGAGACTCCGGTAGCATCGTTACGACGACGGCGGGTGATACTCGCCACGGAGATTGGCTGATGTGGTGCCATGCCAATAGGATTCCGCAGGTCAGCAACGGCAAGAGTATATATTGGCCGAAACCTAGCATGTCCAACAACGTCCGCAACCAGACGTCCGCCCCGTTGCGCATGGCGGCGGGACCCTGCCAGATGATTCCCAATTCGTAGACCAGCAGCATGGGAATCACGAATACCAAACTGGAGAGCGGCCGTGCCGATTCTTGCCAGTATTGGCGTGCTGGGGTGGTTTCCATACCATAGGAATTCATAGCGGCAAACTCACGCACGAACCAATGGTCCCAAAACGATGCCCACGGTTTCACCACTTGCTGTCTACCATCAACTGATGAAAGCCTTCGGCCCACAACACTGGTGGCCGGCCGAAACGCCGCTCGAGGTGGTGGTGGGGGCCGTGTTGACGCAGAATACCGCATGGCACAATGTGGAACAAGCGATCGCCAATCTGCGTGCGGCCGACCTGCTGAATTGGGAAGCACTGCGGCAGGTCCACGCCGAAGAATTGGCGGAAGTGATTCGACCCGCGGGCTACTATCGCCTCAAGGCCGCGCGGATCAAGAATCTTGTACGCCATGTCTACGATCATCACGATGGATCGTTCGAAAATTGGCTGGCCCTGGATCTCGATACCTTGCGAGAGTCGCTCTTGTCCGTCAACGGCATCGGCCCCGAAACGGCGGATGCCATCCTGTTGTACGCCGCCCAACAGCCCACCTTTGTGGTCGATGCCTACACTTCCCGGGTATTCAAACGACATGGTTGGATTGAATTCGACGCCGACTACTGGGGGATGAAAGATTGGATGGAGTCCCACCTGCCGCGCGACGTGGATTTGTTCAATGAGTACCACGCGTTGCTGGTGCGTGTTGGTAAATCCTACTGCCAAAAACGCCCCAAGTGCGACGGCTGCCCGCTGCAGCCGCTGCTTCCCCCCGGTGGTCCCTTGGAGCCCGAGTAACCCAGCGTCGTAGGGGTCAATCCGTCGGGCGCCCGTCCGAGGCCTGGTTACGGTGGCCGAGCGGCTCTGCGGTCGTAGCTGCAGGAGCGGTCCCATTGCCAGTGGGCTCCTCGAGCGCCCATAGCGTCAATCGGCGCAGGGCCCAGACGGTGGCTGGCGCCAAGATTACGGTCA
>SXHS01000163.1 GCA_005773145.1 Planctomycetaceae bacterium
CCAGCGTGCGTCGTCGTTTGTTGTTGCTGCTGGGAGCTTGCTGCCTGGTCGCGTGGTTGGCCCCCGAAGTCGGCGCGCAGACCGTTTGGCCGGACTACCCGCTGCCTGGCCCTCATCAGATCTCGCGCGGGGCTGGGGGCTACCTGAGTCCCGTCAAGCTCTTCGCGTGCTGGTTGCTTTTTCTGGCCTGGGTGGGGACGACCGACTGGATCAATCGCGACTGCCAACGCTGCAACATGCCATATGGCGTCTGGGTCCCCGTGGGGTTCTTTCCACTGATCGTCGCTTTGATCCTGGGAACCTGGACGATTCCCATGTTTGCGGTCGGCTATCCGTTGGCCGTGTTGGCCTGGGGCGTGCCCGCGTTGGTGTATGTGGTGAAACGCAATAGCACCATGCCGCCGCACGAAAAAGTCCTGACGGGCGAACACCTGAGATTCGTATTTGCCACCTGGGCGGGCAAAGTGGGCATCAAGATCCACGCCGAACGGAAGGCACCCCATCAAGCCGGTGCCGGACTGAATCTGGACGCGCGGGGGGGGGCCACCCCCGAGCAGAATCAGGCCAACCTGTTCCTGGCCCAACAGTTGCCGGGTTTCGTGGCGGCCAAGAATATGATTGCGGAGGCCATCCAGCGCCGCGCCGATAAAATCATGCTCGACTATTCAGCCGAGGCTGTCGCACACCGTTACCAAGTCGATGGCGTCTGGCACGAGGCGGATAACCAGGAACGGGAAGAAGGGGACTCGGCACTGGCGGTCATGAAAAAAATTGCCGCGCTTAATCCGGAGGATCGACGAGCCCGGCAAGAGGGTCAATTTGGTGTGGAATTCAACCAACAGAAATTCGTGGCCAATCTCGTCTCGCAGGGGACGAAGACGGGAGAACGCGTGATCGTGCAGTTGGCAGGCAAGTCGCAGCACGTCAAGACGTTGGACGATGCGGGCATGCGCTCTGGCATGCAGGAAGAGTGGGGTCAGCTGATCATGCAACCGCGCGGGATCTTGCTCGTGTGCGGAATGCCTGCGGGGGGACTCACCACGACGATGGATGTCCTCCTGAATGCGGCTGATCGCTACATGCGAGACGTCGTGGCCATCGAGGAAGAAGCGGCCCGCGAGCCAGTCGTGGAAAACGTCGAAGTGACGACCTACAACGCCGCCGCGGGTGAGACGCCAGCGACCGTGCTCCCCCGCCTGATCCGCAAACAGCCGAACGTGATTGTGGTCCGCGAGCTGCCGGATGCGGAATCGATTCGCATTCTCTGCGAGGTGGCCGCCGATGACAAATTGGTCGTCGCCACACTGCGTGCGAAGGAAGCGGTCGAAGCGCTGCTGCGGGTACTGTTGCTCAAGGTGCGCGCGGTGGATTTCTCGCCCGTCGCGATCGGTGTGCTCAATATGCGACTCGTACGCAAGCTGTGCGATCAGTGCAAGGAAGGCTACGCACCTCCAGCCGAATTGATGAAAAAACTTGGCTTGGCCGCAAGCAAAGTCGAGATGCTCTATCGTCCGCCGCAAGAGCCCGAAGAGACTTGCCTGACTTGTAATGGCATTGGCTATCTCGGACGCACGGCGATTTTCGAGTTGCTGAAACTGGACGACGCCATGCGCGAGGCCCTGGTCAAGCAGCCTAAGTTGGACGTGTTACGCGATTTGGCGCGCAAGGCGGGAAATCGATCGCTGCAAGAGGAAGGAATTGCCTTGGTGGCACGCGGCGTGACATCTCTGGCGGAACTCAGCCGAGTACTCAAACAGTAGGACCGATTCCCATGATGTTCACCCTGTTTTTATTGGTAATCATGTTCATCATCGTGGCCATGATGTGGAACGAGGGGATGTGGAGTAATGCGATTTCGTTTTGCAACTGCATCTTCGCGGCCATGATCGCCACCAACTACTACGAGCCGCTCGCGGGATGGCTCGAAGAAAAGGTCCCCAGTTACACTTATTTCTGCGACTTTCTGGCGATTTGGTTGCTGTTTTGGCTGGCGGCCAGCGTGTTGCGGGCCATCACCGACTGGATTTCCGTCCACCAAGTGCGATTTCGTTTGCCCGTGGAGATGGTGGGAAAGGGGTTTTTCGCCGTGGCGACTGCTTGGGTGTTTGTTTGCTTCACATGCATGACGATCCATATGGCCCCATTGGCTCGCACTCCCTTTGGAGGTGGTTTTCAACAGGAACCTCTCTCCAACCATTTGCTGGGACTCGCCCCCGATCGCATGTGGCTGGCCTTCATGCATACTCGCTCAAAAGGCGCTTTGGCCAAGTCGCAGCCTGTGCCGTTTGACCCGGATGGTGAATTCGTATTGAAGTATGGATCGCGACGGCATGAACTAGAAAAGTTACAGGAGGCGAAAGGGACTTCACGCGTTGCACCGTAATGGGTGCTAGCCCCTGTATCTATGGAGCCAACGTCCGAACGCCATTGGGAAGATGAGCCGGCCACTCGCGTTTCGTATCGAGCGTTGAGTGCTTCGGCGATCGTGACGCTCCTGTTGGGCATCGCCTCCATCCTGGCCCTCTATCATCCGGCCATGTGGTGTATCCCCGCCGCCGCGCTGTTGACGGCCGTGTTGGCAGTGTGGGCAACCTCGGCTTCGGGTCCGGACTTGGCGGGAAGACCAGCGGTGGTTTGGGGACTGGCACTCGCCCTGCTGTTCGGCAGTTGGGCCCCGGCCGCCTATTACCTGGAACGCCGACATCTGCAAACCCAGGCACGCGAGTTCCACGAGTGTTGGCTGCAGCTTATTCTTCAGGGTGAACGGCAAGATGCGTTCGACTGGACGCTCCCGGCCGACCGTCGCCAGGCACCTCCACCTCAGGACCAGTCCGTGGCGGGCCCGTCGGCCGCCCCCCCCGCGACGGCGGATTCCTACTTTCGGCAGGGAACGCCGCGCGTGGTGGCCGAGTTGGCGGGGCGGGCGAGCTGGCGATTCGTTTGCACGCTGCAGGTCGACAAGGCGCTGCGTACCTCCACCATCGCGCAACAGTTTGAGTTGACCGACAAACGGCAGTCGCGGAAGGTGGCCGTGGTGGTGACATCCACCCGGGAATATACCGAACGGACG
>SXHS01000023.1 GCA_005773145.1 Planctomycetaceae bacterium
AAGGCTCGCGCAAGAGATCGCGCAGCACGAACTCCCTGGGGTCCGCTGCCGGAGCGCCAAGCTCTGGGGCGGGTGTCACCGTCACTTTCGCATCCAGCGGTGCCCGCGCCAGCACATCGCAACCGCCATACGTCTGCAGGGCGGTACCATGCACTTGCAAGACATTGCCCGCGACCGTGAATCGGCGCGATTGGCCCGCTTCAAACCCCAACGGTTGCAGGTCCTCCCACACGCCGTCACTTAGGGTCACCGTCCCCTGAAAGAAGGATTGCGGAACGCCGACCGACGCACCCCCACTCACCGCACCACCGCTCCACGACATGCGCACACGCACGCCGGCCTCTTCCGCGCAGCAGGTCAGGCCGGCCATCACGAGCCACAGGCCCGCAATCCATCCAGCGCTCCGCCCACTCGTCACGCGAAAAGGTTCCACCTGCGAACGCCAACTTGCCCGCACATCGCGTCCAACCATCCGTGGCCTTGCGAGTCTCGGTCCATCGATTCCGCAACGACTAGCCGCCATCGTGCGACCATCGCTACGCTCGGACAACTGAAAAATGCTGCCCGATCCATGCCTGCCCCATAACACAGAAAGGCCGCCGATTATAAGTCGAAGCCAGCCGAAAACGCTAGACGTTTTACGGATGCTGGCGCCGATTGGACCGCCTTCCACGCCCTATTCTTCTTTTGCCCCTGCCACCGCAACGGCCAGCGACGCTGGCAACGCTTCGCTAGCAACCCCTTCGGCCAATTCTTTCTGGGGCGTTGCCCCAGGCTACGATGACACATGGCCTGCGGCCATGCCCATGTGGCCGTTGAACCTCACTCGCGCACACATGCACGGGCGGACAAGCCGCCCGTGGCACCTATCACGCGTGGCAGCCGATATCACCCGTGGCAGCCGACACGGGGTTCCATGATCCATTGGGGTCCACCAATCGCGACTGATCAATTGGGGTCCATCAATTGCGGCGGAAGCGGCGGCATGGGGTGAGAGTGGGAAAAAGCCTCTGCCGCCGAAGATGCAAATTGCGACCAGGCCGCGCGCAGACCTGCCACGACTTCAGGGCAACGACTGGCCACTTGGTTGACTTCCCAGCGGTCGTCCGGCTTTGCGTACAGTTCGCATTCGGCGGCGTCTTGGTCGATGCTGGCACGCGGGCACGTGAAAAACCAACCGGGCGTGCGCATCGCAATCTGCGTTGTCGAAACCGAGACGGCCCGATCCAGCAATGCGATCTGCTGGTCATCTCTCAATCCGCCGATTCGTTCGGCGCAGCGAGCGGAGGCCGGCGGCGGCAATTCGAACCAATCCATGAGCATGGCGGGCAGCAGTTCCGGCTGCCAGAGTGATTGCGTCCGGATCGCTGCCGACGCACCGTCCGGGTACTGGACGAGGCAGGGCACTTGCAACAATTCGCTGTACAATCGCGGGTCGCCCCCCCCCACAACGCCATGCTCGCCCAACGGAAATCCGCGCGAAGACGTCACCAACAATAAGGTGTCCGGACCGCAAGGCGCTAATTCCAACGCACTCATCAGGAATTCAAGACAGGCATCAGCGGCCATCACCTGGCCGCCGTAGGATTGTGAAAAGCCAAGACGAATGTCCGGGTCGACGTCCGCTGGCAGCCGACATTCCGGCACTTCGATAGCGTCAGAGGGAGTCGGATCCTCCTCGGCGGCTAATTCCCCACGCAAGGACCAGGGAGCGTCCCACGGCCCGGCCATGCAGCGAGCATGCAACCACAGCACGAATGGGGACGAGTTCTTCCGATCCGGCTGACTCATCCAATCCGCCGCGTAAAACACGAGTCGCGCGAGCTGTGTGTGCTCGATGAGCTCCGCGCTGCGCTCGACCGGATCCGGAGCGATATAGAGCGGCTCGTCCGCGCTCGAAGCGAGCGGGTGGTGGGCGACTTCCCATTCATCGGTGATCAGCGTGGAACGGACCCCAGCCCCATCACGCAGCCAATCGAACAAGGTGCCCCCTGGAGCATGAACGTCGGATACCAACGCATGCCGGGCTCGCCAATAAGACTGGTAGAGCGATCCCAGATCGGCCGAATCGACCCAGGCGTGCTCGAAGAGTAACGACTGGGACGCCAGCCGATTCCACGCTGGCGTTGCCAGCCAGGTATTGCCGTAGGGTCCGAGGTAGCCGGCGCTCATCCGATCGAGCACAACGACAATCGCATTTTTTCCAGTCTTCAACATGTTCGCATTTCGCGGTCGTGCTCCACAGTCGCCATAGCTAAACGTCTGAATCGACTCTCGGGGTTGTCGCTCGCTTCGTCCCCCGAACCGGCCAATGATTGCAAATCATTTGCGAGTTGACCAGCAGACCACCGCAGTCTAGACTACGCGTCCCCATGCCGAATAGTTGTTATGTCGGCTGTCTTGAGTCGCAGGCCTGGCCATGTGGCTCGCGGCGACTCCGCATGGGCACCCGACCTAGCCTGACGGGAAACGGTGGATGACACGCGAAGTATTCATGATTTCCGGTGGTTATGTTTTCGACCCGACCAACGGGATTTCGGGGCAAGTGCGCGACCTTTGGGTGGAGGGGGGCAAGATCATCGCGCCCCCCACCGACCCCACGGTCCGTCCGACGCGAACGCTCAATGCGGCCGGTCTGGTCGTGATGCCGGGCGGAGTCGACATGCATTGCCACATCGCCGGCCCCAAGGTCAACATGGCCCGCAAGATGCGTCCCGAAGAGAAACGGCGTGCGGAGCCCGTCTACCGCACCGCACGGTCGCACAGCGGCACCATGGGGAGTGTCCCCAGCACGTTCGCGACGGGTTACAAATACATCGGCTTGGGGTACACGACCGCTTTCGACGCGGCTGTCCCCGCGCTCTCCGCTCGCCACGCACATGAAGAGTTTGACGATACACCGTGCATCGACAAAGGCTTCTATGTGCTGATGGGGAACAACCATTTCGTCATGCAATCGATCGCGGACAAGGAGCCCGAACGGCTGCAAGCCTTTGTGGCCTGGTTGCTCAACTCGGCCAAGGCCTATGCGGCCAAGCTCGTGAATCCCGGGGGGGTCGAAGTCTGGAAACATCACCAAGGGGGCAATGTGACCGGCCTGGACGACGTGGTCGATCACTTTAACGTCACGCCGCGACAAATCATCCGCGAGATGGCGCACGCCGTCGATAACTTGCGGCTGCCGCACCCGGTGCACATTCATTGCAATAATTTGGGCATGCCGGGCAATTGGACCACGACCTTAGAATCCATGAAGGCCCTGGAAGGTCACCGAGGCCACCTGACCCATATTCAATTCCACAGTTATGGCGGTGGCGACGTCGACGAGGAATCGTTTTGCTCTCAGGTTGCTCCCCTGGTGGACTATGTGAACGCCCACCCCAACGTGACGGTCGACGTGGGACAGGTGCTGTTCGGCGACACCACGAGTATGACCGGCGATGGCCCCTTGGGTTACTACCTTTCAAACGTCTACGGCACCAAGTGGTTCAGCGCCGACACCGAAATGGAGAGCGGTTGCGGGATTGCCCCCATCACCTATCGCAATAAGAGTCTGATCCATTCGCTCCAGTGGGCGATTGGGCTGGAGTGGTACCTGATGGTCCAGGATCCCTGGCGCGTGGTGATGAGCACGGATCATCCCAACGGCGGATCGTTCCTGGCCTATCCGCAGATCATTCGGCTATTGATGGATCGCACCTATCGCCAGGATGTCCTGAAGACGGTGCATCCCATGGTACGTGAGCGTACCTCGCTGGCCGACTTGGACCGCGAATATACACTGGACGAAATTGCGATCATCACGCGGGCCGGCCCCGCGCGCATCTTGGGTCTTGCTCATAAAGGACACCTCGGCCCGGGCGCTGACGCCGATATCACCATCTACACGCCCCACGAAAACAAGGAGATCATGTTCGAATTGCCCCGATATGTGATCAAGATGGGGCAAATTCTAGTGGAAGAGGGGGACCTGCGCGCGGACCACTTGGGCAAAACGCTGCATGTGGCCCCTGCGTACGACGTGGGTATTGAATCTCGGATCGCCCAGTGGTTCGAGGACTGCTACTCGATTCGGTTCCGCAATTACCCCGTCAGCGACGAATACCTTCGTCATCCCGAACTCGTCGCCTGCTTGGCCAAACTTTAGACAAATTCCCCAGCATTCTGCCTAGGCCCTACAAACGCATGTGCCGTTGGCCCGGCAATGACCGATACGGCCGCGCGGATGCCGACTCCGAACGAAAATACGGGGAATGAGAAGGCAGAACCTGAGAACGAGCGTAAACTACAAGCACGAAGCGCAAGCGAGTGAGTCACACGCAGCTGACGGTTATGCGGCGATCGGCATGAGTGCGGACGCATCCCGATTTCTGGGGAGTGCGCCCATGAACGGGTCCCGGAACCGGTTGGAACTACTGGCTTGTGACACGTGCCTATTCACTGGCTTGCGCCACGTGCTTGTAGTGCAAAAAGCCGCCCCATTTGCACGGACGGAGCCGGCGCCTTCGTAAACGACGATTGCTCCCGCCGACGTTATAAGGCGGCGACCACTAGATCTCCGACCTGGCTGGTCGAATAGCCCATTTTTCCCGCGGCTTGGCTCTTCATCTTCGATCCAGTAACGAATCGGATCGCCTTCATGACGCGGGCCGCAGCCTGCGGATAGCCGTTGTGCTCCAGCAGCATGGCGACAGCACCAACGGCGGCGATGGGATTGATAACGTTCTGGCCGGTGTACTTGGGAGCACTCCCACCCATGGGCTCGAACATGCTGGTGCCGCCCGGATCGGGATTAATATTTCCACCGGCGGCCACTCCCATGCCACCCTGCAGAATCGCCCCCAGATCGGTGATGATATCTCCGAACATGTTGGTGGTCACGATCACGTCGTAATACTCGGGATTCTTAACCATCCACATACAACAGGCATCGACGTGGTTATAGTCCGCTTTCACGTCTGAATATTCGCGAGCGACATCCTGGAAGGCCCGCCACCACAAGTCGTGTCCGTAGGTCAAGACATTCGTCTTGGCGACCAGCGTCAGCATTTTCCCCTTGGGGTTATTGCGTTTGCGTGTGTACTCGAACGCCCAGCGAATGCAGCGCTCACATCCCTTGCGGGTGTAGAGCGCTGTCTGATTGGCCACTTCATCCGGCGTGTTCTTCTTGTGAAAACCGCCGATGCCGCAATATAAGTCTTCCGTGTTCTCACGGACAACCACAAAGTTGATATCGTCCGGACCTTTTCCGGTAAGGGGCGTTTCCACGCCGGGATAGAGCGTCACGGGGCGCAAGTTGATGTATTGATCCAACTCGAACCGCAAACGCAGTAACAAGCCCTTTTCCAGAATGCCAGGCGCCACGTCGGGATGCCCGACCGCCCCCAGCAAGATGGCGTCGAATTTTCGGAGTTCAGCCAGTGTGGCATCAGGGAGCACGTCCCCCGTTCTCAGGTAGAAATCGCCCCCTAAGTCGAAGGCTTGTGTCTCGTAAGAGATATTTTCACGCTGGGCAATTGCAGCCAGCACCTTCAGCCCCTCTGCCGTGACTTCGGGACCCGTTCCATCGCCGCCAATCACGGCGATCCGTGTGATTTTTTTGGTAGTGCTCATGGTCGCGAAATTTTAGCGGACACACGATCGCTCCACAACCCACGGCGTTGCTGCCGAGCCTCTCGCTCCGCAGCCTGCAGACGACGCGCGAGCGAAGGAAGATCCTGCGGTTGTGTCGCGGCGCGGGCCAGCCCCGCCCGGATGATCTCTTCGTTCAACAAGCGATCCCCGGCGTGTACATAGGCCAGGATCGCTCCATCCACGTCCAGTCGCCGCCGATCGAGCTGAACTCGAACTTGTTGTTGGAGCACGTTCGGAATCCCGCACGACATGTGGGAAACCGCGAGGGGCGCCTCGCGCACCGTCGAATCGAGTCCGTGGTCCGCTTCCACCCCCAGTAGCCGAATGCGTGCTAAGGGCATGCGCCGCCGGTCGTTGTCGGTGAGCGGCCTGTCCGTAAGCGGATCTTGCGTCGGCCAAGAGGAGACCAGCAGAGTAACGTCATCCTCCCAAGAATCCACGCGGTATCGCCCTTCCGAGACGACACCCAGTCCTGGCGGTGCACGCCAAGGCGAGCACCGATCCCAAAGCACCCGCCCCGACACCCAGATGAGCAGGCACATGATCAGCCAATGAGGGCGGCGGGGGGCCGACCAAGGCCGATTGGCAAGTCGCCCGCCGGTCCGCTGCCGCGTGAGCTTCATACTGGCTCAGAACTCAGTTGGGACTGAAGTTCATTTGCGGCACAACCTCCCGTCCCAACGGATTGCTAATGAACCGGCGGTAGCAATCGGGACAGAGATCAAAGGCCCGACGCTGATAGATGTCTTCACTAACCATGGCATCGTCGGCGTCTTCCATCCGCTCCATGATCTCATGAACTTCCAGCAAATGATCGCGGTCATCTCCCGGTTCATCCGCATACGATGAATCCAGAACGGCCTGAATCTCCACCTTCACGACGTAACGCAAATCGTCCACTGGATCCAACTCGCGTTTGCAACGGTCACATGAGTAATGAAGCATTACCAAACTCCCCCGCGTCAAGATGCGTGCATCACGCTCGAATACCAACCAACACCTGCGGACTCAAGAACGAGCCCATGGCACAGCGTTCATGGTAATAATGCGCAGGGCACCAACGCAAGTGATTGTCGCCTATTTTTCCGAAAACTTGAGAAACTCCTCAACGTGACCGGTGACAACGGCAATCAATTCAACAGCAGCGAAATCGGTGAGGCGAGTGAGATTGTGTGGAGAACGGCCACCACCCTCTGGCCCCGTCAGATAGCACCGGCGTGTCGTGACAGCAACGCCATCACTCCGGTCTCATGCGAAAAAAGCCCATCCCGCATGGCCAAAGCCGTACAGGATGGGCTGATAATTGCTTGAAAGAGTCCGCTCTCGCACGAGCCTTGGTTTACTTGGGCTCTGGCTGGCCCATGGACAGCAGGCCGAGGACAAAAGGCCCAGCGCCGAGGGCAATTCCGCTCGTGGAACTACTGGCCGATGCGATCAGCCTTCGGCCAGCGGTGGCTTCTTTTCCGTCAACACCGGGCACTGCGAGGCCATTTCGGCATTCAATTCCTTAAAAGCAGCCCATTCTTCCGGCAGATTATCTTCGTGAAAAATTGCCTCAACCGGACATTCGGGCACACATGCCTCGCAATCGATGCATTCGTCGGGGTGGATGTACAACATCTGATCCCCTTCGTAAAAGCACTCGACGGGGCATACCACTACACAATCGGTGTACTTGCAGCCAAAACAGGGCTGGGCTACTACATGGGTCATCGAGCCAAGTCTCCTATGCGCCAGGATCTGGGAACTTTCACCGTCGGCCGGCCCCTCCGTCGACAGGCATCTCAGTCGACAGGCATCTCACAGGTGCCGAAACGCGGACTTAATCCTCACTATCGACAATTTGCACATCCAAAGCCACTGGAACTGGCCCCAACCTCATGGCCGGGCCCATGCATCGACTGGGGCGGCCCCCCCGGCGATACAAGTCCTTTTCCGCAAGCGACTTTGGCGCCAAAAGCATCGAATTCTTGGGAACTCTAGAGGGGTTGTAAGCAAGTGTCAAGTCGCGGGCCCGGCTCTTTTTCGGGCTCGACTTGCTTCGGTGCGAGCGGCTATCTAGAATGAATGTTTGGAGCCGGCCCCTGGCCCGGATGGAGGTCGTAACGCCTTGGCACTTGCCGAGATTGATCGTCGATTGCTGGAACGCTGCTTGGCCCATAGCCCGCGGTCTTGGGAGGATTTTGTTGACCGGTTTCTGGGCTTGGTCATGCATGTGATCAACCACACCGGGAGTTCTCGGTCCACGCGGCTTACGGCACAGGACCGCGAGGATTTGGCCGCCGAAGTCTTTCTGGCGATCTTGGCCAATGATTTCGCCGTGTTGCGAAATTTCCGAGCTCAGAGCAGTCTGGCCACTTACTTGACCGTGATCGCGCGACGGGTCGTTGTGCGCGAACTACTGCGTCAACGGGCCCATACGCCGCTGCTCGATCCTCACAGTATGCCTGCACGCGGGAGTGATTCCGAGCGGTCCGTGGAAGACCGTATCGTGGATCACGAGGAAGTGGCGCGCCTGCTGGAAGGGCTCAGCACCGATGAAGCGGAGATCGTGCGGTTGTATCACCTGGAAGGTCGCAGTTACCAGGAGATCAGCAGCCGAGTGGGCATTCCCGAGAACAGCATCGGTCCCACGTTATCGCGAGCCCGCGCGAAGATGCGCCGCGCAGGCGCCGATACCGTTGTCTAAACTCTCCACTGGCACAGGCTTCCAGCCTGTGATCAGTGGCATAGGCTTCCAGCCTGTGGTCCCCAGCGGCACCCAACTCGTCGC
>SXHS01000164.1 GCA_005773145.1 Planctomycetaceae bacterium
CGGCACGACAATGTCTGCCGTTGTGCGCGGTGGACTTGTCGATTCCAAAATCACCAGATTGCCGGGACGCACATGCGGACGAATCGAAGCGCAGGCATCTCGGATGTAGGACAGATCAGGGCTGCGATCCTCGCGAATGGGCGTCGGTACGCACAAAATAAAAATGTCGGCCGGCTCTGGGGCAGTGGCTGCGCGTAACTGGCCACTATTCACGGCGGAGCGCACCAGGATATCCAAATCGGGTTCGACGATGTGGATTTTGCCTTGGTTGATTAATTCGACCACGTCGGGACGGATATCGATGCCGAGAACGGGGAAACCCTTGTTGGCCAGAATACTGGCGGTTGGCAAGCCGATATAGCCAAGTCCCACCACGCAGACGCGTGTCTGGGATGGTTGCAAGCCACCGGTTGCGGAATCTTGCGAGGAGAAATAGGAGTGCATTTGACTCATGATTGCCAGCCTTGTTGTAACATCAAATCCACGATACGTTTTGCCGCGTGCCCATCGCCATACGGATTGGCGGAAATCTGGTGTCGCGCGTATTCTTCAGAATCTTGCAATAATGCCGTGGCGCGTGCCACGATACGGTTTGAGTCCGTGCCGACCAATTCCACCGCGCCCGCCTCAACCGCCTCGGGGCGTTCCGTCGTTTCCCGCATTACCAAGAGCGGCTTGCGTAAGCTGGGCGCTTCTTCCTGAACGCCTCCGGAATCACTCAGCAGGACCGTGCAACGGTCCATCAGCCATACAAATTCCGGATAGGGAACTGGCGGCACCAAGCGAACATTGGGCGTATCGCCCAACAATTGCCGTACGGGGGCCTGCACATTGGGGTTGAGATGAACCGGATAGAGAAACGCCACGTCGGGAAATCGCTGCGCCAATTGATTGATGGCCCGGCAGATCTGGCGAAAAGGCTCGCCAAAACTCTCCCGTCGGTGCCCGGTAATCAGCACCATCCGGCGATCCTCGATCCAGGCATGTTGCTGCTGCCAATGCGCGTGGCGTGCGCGCTCGCGTTGGACGGTCCACAGCAATGCGTCGATAACGGTGTTGCCGGTCACATGAACGGTGTCGGGTGGGTAGCCCTCCTGTAACAGATTATCCGCCGACCGCGTCGTTGGCGCGCAATGGAGGGCGGTCATGATGCTGGCCACGCGGCGGTTCATCTCCTCGGGCCAAGGGGCATTCAAATTGCCCGTTCGTAAACCGGCCTCCACGTGGATCACCGGGAGACGACGGTAAAACGCGGCCAACGATGCCGCCAAGACCGTAGTCGTGTCCCCTTGCACGACGACGCAATCGGGGGATTGTGTTGCCATTACTTCGTCTAGCGCCTCGATGCACCGGGCCGTCAGCTGTGGCAAGGTCTGATCGGGCCGCATGAGATCCAGATCCACGTCGGCTGCGATCTCAAAATAGGAAGTGACTTGGCGCAGCATCTCGCGATGCTGACCGGTGAGGCAAACCAACGCCTGGATCTCACCAGGGCGGCGCTGGCACTCATGCACCAACGGGGCCATCTTGATCGCTTCGGGGCGGGTACCAAAGACAAAAAGAGCTCGTAATGTCATCCGCGTCTCATGATTCTGGTGTGTTTGCCTGGTACGCCGAAGACCAAACTGCCCGCCGGCACGTCTTGGGTGACGACCGAGTTGGCGCTGACCTTGGAATGACGACCGACATGGCGCTCCGGGGTAACCGTTGAATGGGTGCTCAGCAAGACCTCGTCTTCGACCACGGCGAAGCCGTTGAGCGTGGCGTAGGGTGCCAACAGGGAATACTTACCAACGCCCGCATCATGCCCTACCGACGCGTAATTGCTCAGGTGAACGAAATCGGCCAAGTGTGCACGATTTGAGATCAGGGCGAAGGGGTACACGACGGCCCCTTGGCCAACTTGGGCCGATTTGGCGATACAGGCCGATGGGTGAAGCCAGGTGAGAAATTTTGCCCCTTTTGATAGCAAGGATTCCACAATGCGGCGACGCGCCTCGATGTCGCCGATGGCTAACAAAAACCGCTCATCGGCCTGCGGCTGATAACGCTCCGGATGGTCCAAGACGGTCCCCACGTCTGGGTGTCCTTGCAACTCGGTCGCATCTCGCGCCAGAAATCCCTTGAAGGTATAGTCCGCAGGCTGCAGGGCGCACCACAACATTTCATACAGTTCACGACCAAAGCCGCCTGCACCAATGATGATAATCTTCTGCATGCAGCACCTACCGCATCGTCGTGGTCTTCAGGCTCATCGTGGTAGAAACCTTCACTGCACACACCATCGTACATGGCGCCCTGATGTGTTTCAATCATGCGGCGTTCGCGCCGCATATTGCTCGTACAACTTCACCATTTCCCCAAAGGTCGGGACAGGAGCCGCCCCTTCACGGAACGGGTCGATTCCCAGCTCTTCTTCCAAGGCCACGACCATCACTGCTAGATCCAGCGAATCCAACTGCAGGGATCCCGTGAAGGTATCATGCTCTGTTAAGGGACGCACTGGCCGTCCTGATTCCGCCCACACACGTTGAATGACGGTTTCCGCCGTTCGCCGAATGCGATCATCTTTCAGCTGATCTCGTTCCTTTGGATCCCGCGGGTACTCCAGCGACTTCAACACACGCGCCGGACACCCCACCACCACCACGCCATCGGGGACATGCCGATTCACCGTGGCCCCCGCCCCCACGATCGACCAACGTCCCACCTGGATATTCTCCAGGATCACCGAGTTCGCGCCGATGAAAGCGCCCTCGTGAACCATGACGTTCCCACAGAGATTGGCGCCGGGCGCCACCTGAACAAAGTCCTCCAGTACGCAATTATGATCTACCGTGGCACCCGTATTGACGATTCCATGGGCACCGACGCGGCATTCGGGCTGTATAACCGATCCGGCGAATACAACCGTTCCCGGTCCCAGGTGGACCGACGGGTCCACATAGGCGTGGGGATGGACGACGGTCCCCCAGTCCAGCTTGAGCCGCTCGGCCACATTCCGGCGGGCAAACGCATCGCCAATGCCTATTATGACCTCGCAGCCGGCATGATGCGTGGAAATTGCCTCCACGGGGCCCAAAATCGGCGAGTCAAATAGTGATTGGCCCCATTTTCGGGAATCGTCGTCGTAAACGGCAGCCACGAATCGTCCCGCCGCTCGGCATGCGCTGATCACCACTCGCGCTTGACCGCCACTACCGATGACCACAATTTCAGAAGATCGCGAATTCATACCATAAATCCCTTGAACCCCACTCGATGGCCAGCAGTATGAAGCAAGAGCCGCCGTCTCGCCATGGGGTCATGCGCGGTGCGCATGCAGGCTCTCACCCCGGCTCGCCCGTCGATGCCGGATGTTCCGGGGAGTCGTCTGGGCGGCCTGCGTTCTGGGGTCCTGTCAATCTTGGTGCGGAGCCCATGAATTTGGGCATGGTGGCATGCCCTTGGGCGCTCACATCCTTACTGCGCAGCACCTTATTCACGGTCAACAGTAAGATTTTGAGGTCCAATGAACCGCTCACGTGATCGACATACCAGACGTCCAACTCAAAACGCTCTTCCCAAGACAACGTGTTCCGCCCATTGACTTGAGCCCATCCGGTTACGCCGGGAACGACGTCATGGCGCCGATTTTGCTCAGGCGAATAGCGAACCAGATATTCGACCAACAGGGGTCGCGGCCCAACGAGACTCATCGTCCCCTCAAGGACGTTCCAAAATTGGGGCAATTCGTCGAGGCTCAAGCGGCGCAACCAACTTCCCAATCGTGTCAAGCGCTGGTCGTCTGGCAGCAACTGGCCCGCCGAATCACGCGCCTCGGACATCGTGCGGAACTTGCATACGAAAATCGTGGCACCGTTGCGTCCTGACCGGGCTTGGCGAAAGAAAATGGGGCGTCCCATGCGAAGATAGATCGCAACGGCGACCGTGGCCACGACCGGCGACAAGAGCACGCAGGCAGGTATCGTCAGGCTCAGGTCCAGTAGTCGCTTGCCCCAGCTTTGATACCAACTTCGGTGCCTTGCGGTGCAACGTGTCATGGCTGCATCTCTGCCGGCGATTCAGGCGCGGGCCCTTGACCCGCATCATGTGCGACTTGACACACCAGATGCTCAAATTGCACCGCCTGATCACGTCGATCGAAATGCGTCTCAACATACTGGCGTGCTGAGCGTCCCATGCTGTGCGCCATTTCGGGATCCGACTTTAATTGCAGAATGGCATCCGCCAACGCGCGCGGATTCCCAGGTGGCACAAAGACTCCGCCGTGGGCCGCCTCCACCACTTCGCGAATCACACCATCAATCGCCAGGACCGTGGGACGCCCCGCTGCCATGTAGTCGAAAACTTTGTTGGGATATGTGGTGCTAAACATGGGAATGTTCTGGAGAATTGCCAGGCATGCATCGGACGCTGCCAGCACCTCTCCCATGCGCGATTTGGGGAACACACCAGCGAACGTCATATTCTGCAGCCCCAATTCGCGGACCCGCTGCTCCAACTTGGGGCGCTCCTTGCCATCCCCCACCATCAGGATGTGGATATCGGGCAGATCGCGCAGTAAGTCGGCCGCCTGGATCACGGTCGGGATATCGTTGGCCAAGCCGAGCGCCCCGGCATAGGTGACCACGAAATGTTCGGTCAGGCCAAGTTCTTGTCGCAGGATCGCGCCACGATCGTCCGGCTGAAACATGCGCACATCGGTACCATTGGGAATGACGGTGATTCGCTTGGCCGCCACGCCTCGACCGACCAGGTAATCGCGAAACGCTGGCGAATTGACCAAGAGGTGTGCCGCGCGGCGGTAGAGAAAGGCCTCTGCCCAACGGGCAATGCGGATCAGCAGGGGATTCTTCAACACACCCATGTCGATCGCAAACTCTGGCCAGAGATCTCGGATTTCCAGCAGCAACGGACGTCGACGAAGGGCCGCCACCAGCCACGCAGAAAACAACTGAAAAATGGGTGGGGAGGTTCCCATCACCACGTCCACCGGCCCAGCCCGCAGACCGGCGTAGACGGAACTGAACATGAAGCTCAAGAAAGAGACGATGCGCCAGAGAAAACTCCGGTGCAGCGCAGGGTAGACATAGGCCCGTAGAATGCGCACACCTTCCAATTGTTGCACGGCATACGGAGCCCAAGTATCGACAAATCGTTGGCCTGTCAGATAGTTCACGTTGCCGGCCACGATCGTTACCGCATGTCCCGCCCGCACCAGGTTGGACGAAAGTTCAAAATGTCGCGTGCCCCCCGCGTGGTGCGGGTCAACAAAGCTTTGATGAATTAACAATAGATTCATGATTCGTTTCTATTTCGACCCATCGCGTCATTGGCTCGCCGCCGCTCATGTAATGCCCCAGCGGCTCCCTCAACCGCACGCTTCAGCACTTGTTCCAGTTGCCCGGCCAATTTTTCACGCGCGAATTCCCGTTCCGCCAGGGCGCGGGCGTTGTGCCCCCAACGTTGGCATGTCGCTGGATCGTCGACCAATTGTTGTAATGCATCGGCCAACTCGCAGGGATCCTCGGGGGAGACTCCCCGACCGCAGTCATTCGACTCAATCGTTTCTCGCAGCCAGCCGGGAACGTTGATCAAGACGGGGCGGCCGGCCGCCAACGCGTCAAACATCTTGTTGGGGGACCACGTGTGCTCCTTGCTGGCTCGGTAAATGGTCAAGCACACATCGCAGGCAGCCACGCATTGCGCCACCAACCCTTTGTCGGGAACTGGATCGGAGAAGACCACATTCGTCAACTGGTCCCGAGCAGCTTGGGCTTCCAGTTCCGACCGGCAGCCACCATGGCCATGCAGAACCAGTACCACCCGCTGTTCCCCGCGCCGTTGTAGAACTCGGGCTGCGTCCAACACGTAATCCAGTCCGTTGGCGACGCCCATGCCACCAAAGTAGATGGCGGCAAACCGATCCCCCAATCGCAATCGGTCACGGCCAGGACGGCGATCTAAATCTGGGCGGAAGAGGTCCAAGTCGCTGGCGTTGGGGATGACGGTCACGCGTTCCGAGGGAATGCCGGTGGCCACGATGCCGGCCTTCATGCCGGGGGAGAGGGCCACGATGTGATCGGCGGCCCGATAGATGCGACGCTCCA
>SXHS01000165.1 GCA_005773145.1 Planctomycetaceae bacterium
ACCGGTCATCACCGTCTCTCGGGGTGCCTACCGATCCGACGCAGAACTGGCATGATAGCAAGAACCCCAGACCGCGAAAAGCCGGCTCGTGACTGCTAGCACCGCGTTGCCGCACCGCCAGCGATGATTGCTCTTGAAGCTATCGTAAATCTTGAGTATACCTCGGGGCGCTGGACGCGATGTTGGTCCAAGATTCGGGATCCAAAGTATCATCATTGCCTGTTTCAATGTGGCGCCGTCAGGAGGACGATCGTGGCAATTCTTGACCTGTATGTGGAACAATTCGGTCTGTGGTCCGACTTGCGTTTGGCTGGATTCTGTGGATCTTTGAATGTGATCCATGGCCATAGCGGTCCCGATAAACTGGCTATGATGCAGTTTGTACGCTGGCTCCTTTACGGCACTCGGCCCGGTGCCGATCGGCGCTACACGTCGGCGATGTCGACGCCGGCCAGTGGTTCCATGACCGTGTTGCAGGATGGGCGCAAATGGACGATCACGCGCCGCGACGACGGTATCTCACCGTCGCGACTGAGCGTCGAGCCCGCCGATACTGGCGTGTCAACTCAGGATCAGGTGCGGCGACTGTCATGTGGCGTGGACGAAGCAACATTCGACCGCATTTTCGCCTTGAGTCTGGGTGAGCCGGTTGACATGTCGGGGCTGGTCCGCCACGCACAGTCGCAGGGCTTTGACTTTACGGGACGGACGCAGTCGCATCCGCAACGCGCAATGCTGATCGCACGCCTGGAAGAGGCCCAACGCGAGCGCGAGCGACTTGGTTTGACATTGGAGCGACGAGAACACCTGCGAGCCCGCGCGGAGCAGTTGCGAGATGAGTTGCGCCGACTGCACGATGTCAGTCGCCGCGAGGCCGATCATGAGTTGTTGGCACGCCGAGACCTCGACCGAGAAATCAGCCTGCTAGAAGAGGACATTGAACGAGATCGCCAAGACCTGCAGGAGATCGAAGCCAAGATTGCGCGGCGGCGTACCCGACTGGCCGATGTCCGCCAGGCGCTGCGTCAAGCCGAGAGCTGGGAAGTGGAACGCCGTGCAACGCGATTGCGACAATTCGAGATCTATCAGCAGCGTTGGCGTGTGGCGCTCGAAGAGATCCGTGCCTGCATCCATCAATGGGAAACGGATCCAACCTGGAATCAAGACTCGCGACCATCCCTTCGGTATTGGTCGGAAATCGGCTACGGATTCGATTCGCTGAACTCCGCTTGGCAAGCACCGCGAAACTGGCGGGAAGCGGGGCGTCTGGAGACGGATGGTCACGCGGAAGAGTGGCGGCAATTGAGGCATTGCGAAGCGGCGCTCCAGCAATTGGTCGAGGGGGCCGCCCGACGCGTGAATGAGTACCGGCAGGATCTTGAGGCCGCGCGACGTGGCGAACTTCACTTCTATCCGGAGGGTGAGCGAGGCCCGCTCTCACTGAATGCGCTGGTTGAACGCTACCTGGACCACCATGACGCCATTCCTCGCCTGATCGGTGTGAACCGCACGCACCTGAACCTTGTATCGGGCAGTGTCCGGTATGACGACATGCAGCGCGCTGACGATCTAACGGATGAGCGGTGGTTGGGGCAACTAATCCGACAGCGTCAATCCATCCTGGATGAGCTGGACGACATGGAGAGAAGTCTGCGAGTACTGTTGGATCGCCGCGGGGAATGGATGGGTTCCCGAGGTCGCTTGGATGTTTCGCGCGTCGACGTGGTCAATCGTGAGTTGCACGAAGTGGAACGGCTGTTGGCACACACCGACGACCTGGACCGGCTGTCGCGCGAGATTGAATCCCTGCAGCGTGAATTGTCGGCACTACAACCGGAGTCGAATCAAAGTACCGTCATGCAGGAAGCCTCGCACTGGCTCAGCCGCATGACCCGAGGCCGCTTCAATGCCATGACGATCGATCGTGATACGGTGGCCTGGGTTCAAGAGGCCCACGGTCAATCGCTGATGCTTGACAATGCGGGGCTTGGCACTCGGCAGCGTGCGTATCTGGCCCTCTGCATGGCGCTCGTCCGAGCCTATCGCCAGCGTGGCGTGGACCTGCCCATGATTGTCAGCGATGCGTTCATCAACGGGGACTCTGAGAGCGCCCGCCACATGGCCGAAGCGCTCAATGACTTCGCCGTGCAGAATAACCCCTTGATTCTGCTCACCGGCTACGAAGATGCGTTGCAGTTATTTCCCGGCCAGGACGTGCGGTATTTCGACCTTGAGCAGTACAATCGTCAACTGCAATATCGGGAACGTCGACCGACCGGTGAAGTGGCTGCGACAAGTCGAAGCAAGGAATTTCAGCCCATGTCGCGGACACATTCCCACCCCGTTTGGGATGACGCGGTAGCCCGCCGAGCTGAGCGGCCGCGTGCCGTCGAGCCGACCAACACGCATGATAGGGAGCCCTTAACGTCCGAGCGTACGCCGCGACGACGTTCCCAGGCATCAGCCCGCGAGGTGTCTCCCGGCGGGCCTGTCTACTACGTGCATCCGAATGACCCCGTGGCCGATGCGCCTTCCATCGGTCCGCGCTCGGCGGAACGTCTGGCCGAGGTGGCGATCTACACAGTTGGCGATTTCCTGGCCGCCGACGCCGACCAATTGGCCAGCCGTCTTAAGTATCGTCGCATCACCGGCGAAACGATTCGCCAGTGGCAAGCCCAGGCACTACTGGTGTGCAGCGTGCCGGAGTTGCGGGGGCTGGACGCGCAGCTGTTGGTTGCCTGCGACGTGCTGCGGCCCGAACAGTTGGCCGATGCGGATTCCGTTGATTTGGACCGACGCGTGCAGGCCTATCTGAATACCAACGAGGGCAAGCGACTCGTGCGCGGGAGCAAGGTCCCCGACTCGGCTCGGGTGGCGAGCTGGATTCAGCGAGCTCAGATTTCGCGATCCCATCGGGCCGCGTAAACCGCTGTCTGGAAACGGACGACCTATCCCTTCAGCCTTTTGAGGACTGTCTGCAAGGTCTGACGCAGCACCAGCGCGCTGTTGCGCAGGCCCTGCGTTTCTTTCGGCCACAGAGGAATTTCGTGACGAGCGAGGATACCCTTTCGACCGAGCACCGTCGGTACGGACAGGGCCACCTGGCGGATGTCGTAGCAACCATCCTGGACGCTGGATACCGGTAGCACCCGTCGCTGGTCCAACGTGATCGCGTCCACACAATCGCGAATTGCGATACCCACGGCGAAGCCCGCTCCACCCTTGCCGCGGATGACTTCGGCCCCCGATCCCTGCGTGCGAGTGAAAACGGCCTGGGCCCGTTGCGGCGACCAACCTGGGAATTTTTCAAGGGCCAACGAGCCAATCGTAGCGCTGGACCAGATCGGCACCATGCTGTCCCCATGTTCTCCGAGTATTAGTGCGCCAACTTGGGTTGGGGCAACCTCCAGCTGCTGCGCGATCAAACTGCGAAAACGTATGGTATCCAGCTGCGTTCCCAAACCCATGACCTGGTGCGCGGGTAGGCTCAGCCGTTCGGTGGCCAAGTAAGTCAGAATGTCCACAGGGTTCGAGACAACATGCACGATTGCGGTCGATCGGTAGCCGACCTTCTCGATCTCCGACAAAATCGAGAGAAAAAGATCCACGTTGCGATTGATCAAGTCCAAGCGACTCTCGTCGGGCTTGCGCCGCAATCCGGCTGTGATGCAGATAATATCACTGTCGGGAATCTGTTCGTAGCCGCCGGCCACAATGCGTTGATCGGTCGTGCTGGGGCCACCATGCAACAGGTCGAGCGCCTGACCTTCAGCGGATGCCGGATTGGCGTCGATCAACGCCATCTCGCGGACAGAACCGCTGAACTGCAGGGCGTACGCAGCGCAGGAGCCGACCAGTCCGCCGCCGCCAATGATACTAATCTTCATAGCCGTTTATTCCTTAGTTCGGGTTTCTACTTAGTTCGGGTTTGGCAGATTTAGGGCACGATATTGAAGTTGGCCAACAGCGGCTTTCCGGGTAAAAAACAGGGAAAGCTAATAACGTTTCTTGTTGGCCACCTTCGCGGGATTTTCGTGGAAAACCAATTTAATTCAGTGCGCCCGCAACCCCCACTGGGGAATAATATGGGCCAGACGCTCAACAACTTCGCTTCCCTTGTTGGATCGGTCATACTGCATCACAAAAATGGTGCCCTAAATCTACAAAACCCGAACTTAGCGATTAGCTTTTAATAGGTCCATCACGCGATCCGTAATGGCCTGGATCATCTGTTCGTTGGGAGCGGAGGTCTGCGGTATTCCAGCGGGTGACGGTGAGCCACCCGGCGCGGCGCTACCGGCACTCGTGGAATCCATGGAAGGTGGGGTGAACGCGCGTGGCTGCACGCCGGACTCGCGCCAACTGTCCTGAAAGATCGCGTTGGCACAGATATCGCAATTCTCGTATTCCGGCGTGAGTCGTGGATCCGCGAAACCCCATTGTTTCTTCAGGTCCAATAATTCACGTTCTTGGGACTCGTTGAAATAGTTCACCCGTCCGAGGGAACGAGCCAGCATCAAGATGCGGCAATAAGCGTCGAGAATCTCCGTCCACCAATAGGCCCGCTCGACATCTTCGCCATAGCTGACCGTGCCATGATTGGCCAGAATGATGACGTTCGTTTTGCTGACGAAGGGGAGGATCGTGTCGGCAAACGCCTGTCCCCCTGGTGTTTCGTAGCGGGTGATGGGGACATCTCCCAGGAATACCTCAACCTCGGGGAGAACGCACTGCGGGATCGGTTCACGGGCCACTGCAAAAGCGGTCGCATGGGGCGGATGGCAGTGCACCACGCTGCGCACATCGGGACGTTGGCGATAAATCTCCAGGTGTAGCAAGGCCTCGCTGGAACGTTTCTTGCGCCCTGCGATCTGCTTGCCTTGCATGTCAACGGTGGCGATATCGTCCGGCTTCAGAAACCCCTTGGAATGCATCGTGGGCGTGCAGAGCACCTCGTTGTCGCTGAGCCGCACGGTGATGTTGCCGTCGTTGGCCGCCGCAAACCCCTTGTTATAGAGGCGACGTCCAATTTCGCAGATATCCTGCTTGATCTTGTGTGCATTCACCATATTCATCAACCTTCATCAGTTCGGATTTTGCAGATTTAGGGCACTATATTGAAGTTGGATAGATCCAGTCGATCCAAAATGCCCGCGTTGTAGGCGTCGACTGGTTTGATGGCGGGGGCGAACGGCAAGGCCGCCTCGCGGCCCTCGCTAATCATGATCCGGTGCCCCGCCGCAGCCCCCAACTGGTCGTAAACCACGATCGTGTCCGGTCCGAGGACCTTTTCGCCACGCAATTGCGCCAAGGAGAGGGGCTCTACCATCAGAAGCCGTGCGCCCTGCATGCTGGGATGCTGTCGATTCAGCGTGATCGTACCAACCACATTGCCAATACGCATGGTGTCAATCGTCCTTACGAATGGAGACCGGTCATGGGTGTGTTAGGTGTCGCGAGCAGCTCGGGGACCGTTTGCCCCTGGCAGTTCCACAAAAGTTGGGCGGCTGCGGCCAGTCGTGCCAGCGTCGCTGGTCGGTCGGGCCACACCAAAACATTCGCAGCCAAGGAACGCAGGGTTGCGTCCAGCGTCTGCCCCTCCAGCGGCGCGATCGCGCGCAAGTTGGGTTGGCGGTTCGCAGTGCAAACGGCCACGGCCGGCTCCGATGTGACCACCACGGTACATCGATCGTTCCCCCGCGCGTGCTGAACCATCCGCTCGATCAACGCGGGCACAGTTGGATTCATTTCGCCGATGACCTGCAGCCCGCTACGTTGCCAGGCACGTGTCCATGAGGCGGGGCAGTTGGAGTTCCAGATCAAGATGGTCGGACCCGTGGTGCGCACGTCCCGAGCTTGTTCTGCTGACTGGGGGTGAGCGACGCCTTGTGCGGACTCGGTATGCGCGATCGTGATGCGGCGACGCCGTAGCTCGTCTCGTACGGCCGGGGTGACGACGGTGGCCGGGTGCAGTATCACGCGGCGAATTTCATCGAGCGATTCGGGCAGCTGCCGCAGGCTCAGCAAACGCGTATTGATAGCCCAGTCACCGGTGGATGCCGGAGGAATTGCGGGCCGCGATGCCGTTTCCGCGATCCGGCGGATCACTTCCACGACGATCGACTCAATGTCCAATTGCTGATTGCTCATAGTCTATCATTCATCAATCATCACAAATGCCGATCGCAGCCCACCGTATGGGAGATGTCTCTCCTCCGACCAGCGTGCGGGCGAATAGGCCGTCGCTGGTAATCATCACACGTTCCCCCTTACCGGCGCCGACGGCGTCGACCACGATTTGCGGATCGCCATCCGGGGACACACCATCGGCCAAGTACGCCTGCACGACCAGCAGCTTTTGGCCCACCAAGGTGGGATGCTTTTGGCTGGCGACCGCCGTTCCTATCACACGCGCTGTTTGCATCAAACACCTTGCCTTCGCGGTCCGGATTGCGGACTATCGTTCGTCATGGGGCTTACCCAGGATGCACAGGTCCTCAACCATTGTGCAGCGGCGCTGACGCGTGAAGGTCAGGGGCGAGGTCACCCCCTCCCCCGTGGGCGTGGCGATGGAGTAGGACAAGTATCCTTCGCCACCGGTACCCAAGCCGGCAAACGAGGGGCCATTCTTAATGAACAACGTGGTGTCCATGATTTGTCCCATCCGCGTCATGCTCCGCACATTCGTGGAATGGATGATGGCCGTATGACGGAAACCATGTTCGTAGTGTTGCGCCTTGTCGATCGCTTCATCGACATCGCGGCAGCGCACGAAGGGGAGAAACGGCATCATCTGCTCCACGGAAACGAAGGGATTGTGTTCGTCCGTTTCGCCGAACACGACATCGGTTTCCGGAGCGATGGTGCGCCCGGCCGCTCGCGCCAAGACGGCGGCGTCCTGCCCCAAGAGTTCTTTGTTAGGCGCATCGTGCGCGTGATCGCCGTCTTTGACCGTGACGATCGCAGCCTTCGTCAGCCGATCGACTTCGCTGGCGTTGAGTCGTACGCCCCCCGCTCGCTCCATTGCCCGCAGCATGTCGTCGAACACACGGTTCACGACAAAAACCTCCTTCTCGGCAATGCAGAGGAGGTTGTTGTCATACGAGGCCCCGGCGATGATGGATCGAGCGGCCCGGTCCAAGTCGGCTGTCTCGTCAACGACGACGGGAGGATTGCCTGGGCCGGCCACCACCGCCCGTTTGGCCGATCGCAGGGCGGCTCGCGCGACGGCTGCTCCCCCCGTGACGCAGATCATCGCGACATCGCGGTGGGTGAAAACGGAATTGGCCGTTTCCAGCGTTGGCTCGGCGATGAGACAGATTAGATTATCGATCCCCAACTCGGCGCGGATGGCCGCGTTGAAACGCCGCACTCCTTCCGCCGCCACCCGTTTCCCGCCGGGATGTGGGTTGACGACCAAGGTATTGCCGGCGGCAATCATGTTGATGGCGTTGGCCGTGATGGTCGGAAGCGAGTGCGTCACGGGGGTGATGGCCCCAATCACACCAAACGGCGCGTACTCGATCACGGTCAAGCCGTTGTCACCGCTGAACACGTCACTCCGCAAGAATTCGACCCCCGGCATCAGCTGGCCGACACCACGCTGTTTTTCGATTTTATGCTTGAGGCGACCGATGCGAGTCTCCTGCATCTCCATCGTTCCCAGCTCCTCACATTGCTCGATGGAGATACGGCGGATTTGGTCGATGGCCCGCTTTCGATCGGCGATGGTCCGTCGCGATAATTGCTCAAAGGCCTCGCGGGCCGCCGCGACCGCTTCTTGAACACAGTCGAAGATCCCTAGTCGGGGGGACGAGGCCAAGCGTGACTCCGCCGGCTGGCCATTGGGCTTGCGCCCCACTTCGGCCAACACCTGCGTCACAACATTTCGGATCAGCGTTTCGTCGATCTGCATGATTATCGCTCCGTGTCTTTTGAGTAAACGCATTGGTCTTCCAAGTGGACCTGATCGACAATCCCTATGACCACGGTATCCACGGGCAATTGTTTGGTTTCTGGCGTGAGACGGGCACTCGAGCCTTGTGTGATCAACACAAACTCTCCTGGTCCAGCACCTAGTGTGTCGACGGCAATGAACGTGCGCCCCGTGCTCACCAATTGACGCGGCGACTCGCGGTCCAGGCGGAAGGGTTCGACCACCAGCAACTTGTACCCGACCATCGTCTCGACTTTTTGAGTGGCCACCAGGGATCCGGTGACTTTGGCAAGGAACATGGCGGTTAACCCTCGAGAAGTTGTTTGGTTTGGCGGGCGACAATCAGTTCTTCGTTCGTCGGCATGATCCAAATGCGCGTTCTGCCGCTGGGGCCGGTCAGTTCGCACTCACCGTGGGCGGAGGCGTTTGCTGCATCATCGAGTTCGATACCCAAGTCTCTTAGGTTGGAGCACACCGCGCGACGGATGGCGGCACTGTTTTCTCCGATGCCCCCCGTGAATACGATGACGTCGGCTCCACCGAGTGCCACCAGCAAGCTCCCCAAATAGCGGCGGATTTCAGCCGTGAATACATCCAGAGCCAATTGAGCCCGCGTGTGTCCCTGCGATGCCGCGTCCTCCAGATCACGCACATCGCCACTGACTCCGCTGATTCCCAACAGGCCCCCTTGATTGGCGAGCGCATCCAAGAGCTGTTCCAGCGAGTGGCCCGTGTGCTGCATCAACAGCGGGAGCGTGTAGGGGTCTAAGTCGCCAACCCGATTGTTGTGCGGCAAGCCTGATTGGGGGCTCATCCCCATCGACGTGGCCACGCTCTGTCCATTCCGAATGGCACACAGGCTGCTGGATCCCCCCAAGTGACAGGAGATGATCCGCAACGATTCGGTCCCCAACACCTGGGCCGTACGATACCCAATGTAACGATGGCTGGCGCCGTGAAAGCCCCACTTGCGTATGGCCAATGCCTCGGACCATTCGTAGGGAATGGCATAGGTCCGCTGCGCTGCGGTAATGGTGGCGTGAAATCCCGTTTCGAAGGCGGCGACCAGTGGAATCTCAGGCAATTTCTCCGCCAACAGTCGCATGGCCGCGATGTAGGGCGGATTGTGCGCGGGGGCCACCGGCGACATCCGTTCCATCGCCGCCAGCACCTCGGGGGTCACCCGTTGCACGCCGCTCACCTCGCCACCATGCACGGCCTTAAAGCCGATAGCGGACACCTCCGCAGCGTCACGCAGACACCCATGGGGTGCCCGAGTCAACTGCTCCAAGCACTGACGCACGGCGACCGCATGGTCGGGCACCTGGACCGTGGTCTCCTCCTTGCGTCCTCCCGTTTCCACCACGCAACGACTGGCAGGGGATCCAATACGATCGATCCCCCCCTTGGCCAATTGCCGCTCATCCGACATGTCGAACAAGCGATACTTGAAACTAGTTGACCCCAAGTTGGCCACTAGGATCTTGCCAGCGGCGCATGCGGGACCAACTGGAGTTGTGGATCGGCCCGGTGTCGTCATGACGAACCTCCTGCTCCTCGCGCGTGGGACTCGTTTCTAGGACAAATAGGCTTCCACCAGACCGGCCGCCGGGCGCGGAATGATGTGGCTGCTGATCAATTCGCCGAATTGAGCGGCTGCGGTGGCGCCAGCCTCGACAGCCGCCCGGACACTCCCAACATCTCCGCGGACCACGGTGGTCACCAATCCGCCGCCGATCGAGATCCGCTTGACAATCTCGACGTTGGCCGCCTTGGCCATGGCATCGGTGGCCTCAATCAGCCCGATCAGACCCTTCGTTTCGATCAATCCAATAGCGTATTGCATGGTCGCTCCTACCTTTCTTGTCCGATGGTGAATCGGAAATAATGCGAAATTGAAATGTCCACAAACCAACAGTCACACACCGCGGGCCTAGGCCTGGCTGGCGCGTGGCTTGCGGCGCGTGGCGGTGACCTCGGCCGGCATGACCACATTCAAGTCGTCGTGTGGGCGTGGAATGACCTGTACGCTGACCACTTCACCAATGCGGCCCGCTGCGTTGGCACCGGCGTCCGTGGCGGCCTTAACGGCGGCCACATCTCCGGTGACGAATGCGGTGACCAGGCCGCTCCCAATCTTGTCCCATCCCAGAAACTCGACGTTGGCGGCCTTCATCATGGCGTCCGTGCCCTCGACGAGTGCCACAAAGCCCTTGGTCTCTAGCATGCCTAACGCTTCCATTTTATCTGCCATAGTCGTGCACCTCCCCAATTAACACACACTCAGAACTAAGACGAAAACTCAAAACGACGCCTAAAATCTGACGCTCGGCCCATGCCGCAAACCACTAATGCTGACACGCGCAAGCCGGCGGCTGTGTGAGCAACTCGACTTTCGTAGCGGCATTTAGGAAACAGGCATTCCCCTCGTCCGTATCAATATGCACTTCCAACTTACTGGTCTCGTCCGCGCGGACAATTAGGTCCTCCATCACCATCGTGCAGCCTGGCGACTGGATTCGTAGTTTCATCAAATCGCCCGACTTGACGCCGTAGTAGCGTGCATGATGGCGATTCATGTGAACATGTCGAGCCGCCCGTATGACCCCCTCCGACAATTCGACCACGCCCTTGGGGCCCACCAAGACGCAACCTGGGGTGCCGTCAATGTCACCGCTGGTGCGCACCGGCGCCTCGATCCCTAACGAAATAGCGTCGGTGAATGCCAATTCCACCTGACTGCGTGGTCGTGTGGGGCCCAGGATACGTACATTCGGCAACATGCGACGTCGCGGGCCGACCAGCATCACCGTTTCGGCCGCCGCGTAGAAGCCATCTTGATATAAATTTCGCTCGGGTGTGAGCGAGGCGCCGGGGCCAAACAGGGCCTCCACATGGGCATCCGTCAAATGACAATGTCGCGCCGAAATGCTGACCACCAACTCGGGCCGAATATCGGTCCCCGGTTCCTCAACCAGAAGGATCCGGCGCACGATCTGTTCGATCGTCGTTCGGTCAAGATTCGCGGTTGCTGCTGCCGTACTCAATGTCCGACTCCTCAATCACGTCTGCACACCATCCAGTACCTGCACCAAGATGCACTTATGAACCGCACTGGGGTTTGTCTTCCTTGCCTGCCACCTTTTCTTCCGTGGGCTCAGCTACTACCAAATCGACGCCGGCCTCCTGCATGCGATCGCGCCAAGACTGTTCGATCTCATGATCGACCACCACGGCGTGCACTTTGTTCAAGGGACACAAAAGCGCCAGGCTCTGATGTCCAAACTTGGTGCTGTCCGCCAAAATAATCACCTCGTCGGCCGCGGCGGCCATCGCCCGTTCCGTTTCCACCAATAGCAGGTTGCTGTTGAAATACCCCCGCTCATTGATGGCGGCCACACTCAAAATGGCACGCCGTACGTTCAAAGTACGCAACATCTCGTTGGCATACGGGCCTAATGAAACGCCAGTCCGCTGGTGCACATACCCACCAATCACGATCAAGTCGCAATTGCTC
>SXHS01000166.1 GCA_005773145.1 Planctomycetaceae bacterium
CCCGGCGCAGCGAGGAACGAGCGGAGCGCATGGCCCCGACGGACGATGGGACGAACGAAGCCGGCCCAACCGAGAGGACGCCGATGACCCCCTCCAGCCAACGGAGGCTTTGTTGTTCCGAGTCCCGAGGGGCCGCTCTCGAACGACTGTCCACCCGTCTCCAACCGCAGATTTCTCGCACGTGCCAATTTTTTGGGTCGGTACTTGTGTGGTACAACGAGCCGCAAGGGGGAGGGAGCCAGAGGTGCGCTCGGTTGGACAAGCCACACATGGCACCCAAGCGCGCAGAAAAACGGCCCGGTGTTTTCACATGCTGGATAGCATGGCGAGATGAAAACACTCGGGCCGTTTCAGGAGCGGCACCCGCGGGAGGTCGGGCGGCGCTACTTAACTAGAACCAACGGCCGATCGTCGGCGATCTGGCGGAAGACTTCTCGTAGCTGATCCTCATACTCCGAGACCGTTCGGCCACCCGGAACGTTGAAGTGCACGCTTCCGGTGGTGTCGGCCACTTCCTGCATGATGGACGTATCGGCTCCGGAGCCAAGACTGATGGTAGCGATCGGATACTCGGCGTCGGCGGAGCGTTGGGCTTCGTTACGCACCAGGGCCGCGGCCGTTGCTGGATTGGAGGGCCGATTGGCAAGCCCGTCCGTAAGCAGCACGATCAGCTTCATGGTGCCGGGGCGGCCATTGCGGTCCATTTCCTCGCGAGCCTTCTGCATGCCGGCACCGATGTTGGTGAAGTGGTCATAATGTCCGGCTTGCCGACGACGCGAGATATCTTCTACGAGGGTCATGTTGCTGGTTAACCCAGACTCCAAGACTGCAGTGCCATCGCTGGCCGTGTAGGCGACCAAGCCAACACGGTCATCCGTTCGTACCTGTTGCACGAAATCGAGGAACACGGCCACGGCGTCTTTGACGGCCGTAATCGGCTGCTCACTCGTACGCCATAGGTCCGGCGTCTCGCTGTACATCGGCCGTTGTTCCAGCCAATAGTTGACAAGTGTCAGATAGCCGTAGCGGCGGCGATAGCCGGCGTTGTTGATGACGGAACTGTTCTTGACGTAATTGAAATACTCCGCCCAGCTGCCGCGTGGATAAGGATAGGGGACGCCATTGAGCCCCAGTGTGGCTTGAATCACGGCGTTGTCGGTGGAGGCAATGTAGGTAGGAGCCCATCGCATGCTGCCGTATTGCGGAGAACCCAACTCGTTGTAGATCTGCAGCAGGTTGGTCTCAATCGGCGCTCTCCCAATACGTCCGATCTGGCTGAGTTCACTGTCGTCGTTCATGGACGCCGAGTAGTCCAGGACGAGCATGATATCGCGCGGCTGAAAGGTCGCGGTCGCCTGGGCCGCGATTGCGTGCTGTGTGTGACCAAGCACGCGGGCAAAGAAGAGTGGATAGCCACCATCGCGAGCGAGCACGCGTACGGAGTTGAACGGCTCAACTCCCTCATTGAAGGAGCGCCCCGCGTTGTCCCAGTTGCCGATCCGCACGTCGACCCCCGAGTCGGCGATGGGCCGCGTGCGAACGATATTCTGGCGGACGAAATCACGGGCGGTGTCTTCCGCAACCGTCGCTCCCTCGCCCAGCACGCCGGCTCCGGCCAAGGCGCCCGAATCCACCGCCCGCTGCATTTCGGTACGACCGACCATGATGCAACCAAGGTCGACCGTAAAGGCCACCATGCTAAGCAGTACGACCATCAGGATGGCGGTCAGCACGATGATGGCGCCCTTACGTTGGTTGGCGACGCCTGCGATGCGATGGCGGACCTGGGAATCATGGGCATGTGTCATGAGTTGACCTTCACGGGAAAAACCGGGGGGGACGGTATCCAACACAAGCGAACGTGTCTGAGACGGAAGAGCAACCCCCATGCCAGGCCCGTCCGGTGAGTCGGCCTGATGTCGTAAGTGATTGTTGTCAAGGATATTGCGTCGACAACCGGAGGCGGCCACGGGCCCGGCTGCACGTCTCCAAACCGCCACAGCGTCGGGAAATCGCCACATGCCGCCGGACGGATGTCAACGGCACGAGCGGCACGTGTGGATTCTTTGGATTTTTCTGCTTGTCGGCCCATCGGCCAGCGCATAGGATTCTGCTCGCCGAGGGTGGAGTTGCGACACGGTGTTAGTGATCCGTCTGCCTTGGGCGAGTAGCCGTTTCGGCGGGGAGGTGAGACGACAAGAAAATGTTGAATGAAGAGATACCGCAACAAGTCGCCCGCGAATTGGATGTGCGGGGACTCAACGGTGTGCCCGTGTTGTTGGCGGCGACTTCCGATCTATCCTTGACAGGCGAACCGCAGCGGCATTGGGTGGTAGTAACGCAAGAACGTGTGTCCGTGGTCCAGGAAGCGGTGTCGCCGACCGTGGTGACTTCCGTGACGATGCCTGAAGTCGCCAGTTTCCGGGTGCAAGGGGCGATCGGATCGGGGTTCCTGCAGGCCTATCTGGATGGGGCGTGGGTCGATTTGGCCCGCTACTCGAACAGCCTCTCCAATCGGTTCCACAAAGTGGCTCGCAAGCTCGAAGACTTGCGGACCACGGGGGAGTTGGTGGTTCACCCCGAGGACAATACCGACCAGGCCCATTGTCCGCAGTGCGGTTTGCGTTTACCAACCGCCGGCGAATCCTGCCCACGGTGCCTGCCGCGCAAGGCGATCGCCAGTCGGCTGCTGCAAATGCTCTGGCCACAATGGCCGTTGGCTTTGGGCATGTTTGGGCTGATGCTCCTGGGGGTGGCCGCCGAGCTTGCCCCACCAAAATTGCAACAGTATCTGGTCGATAGTATTCTCTATGCAGGTCAGGGGAATCCGGCCGCCACGGAATTGCTGACGGCCCTGCTGATGGTCGTTTTGGCTCTGGCCGCGACGCGCGTGGTACTGGGGCTGGTCGCCTACTTCAAGGGGCAACTTGCGACGCGTGTGGGCGTGGCGCTCACTTACGACTTGCGTTCCCGATTGGTGAACAAACTGCATGCGCTTGAGGTCGGCTACTACGATCGGCACCAGGTTGGCTCCTTGACGAGTCGTGTCGCCTACGACAGTGAAGTCATCCATACGCTTTTGCAACAGATCACAGGTGGATTTCTTCTGCAAATCGTGCAGGTGGTGGCCGTGGGCGCCATGTTGTTTACGATCAATCCCAAGTTGGCCTTCTACATGCTGATTCCCACACCGTTGGTGATCGGTGGTAGTTGGTTTTTTTGGAAGCGAGTCTATCCGAAGTATTATCGCTATTGGGACTCGAGCAGCAAACAGGCAGGCATGCTGACCGGGATGCTGTCGGGCATTCGTGTGGTCAAGGCTTTTGCTCAGGAAGACCGCGAGTACGCCCGCTTTCAGAAATTCAGCGACTACTTGCGTCGATCACGCATCACGGTCGAAAACTCAACGGCCCGCTTTTCGTCCGCCATGCAATTGGTTTTTAGTTTGGGCGGCCTGATTGTGTGGTACGTGGGAGGTCGGGATGTACTGGCGGGCACCATGTCCCTCGGTTCGTTGATGGCCTTCTTGGCATATGTCGCCATGTTCTACGCACCCTTGGCCACGTTGTCGCAACTCACGACTTGGATGACCAGTTTTCTCACCGGATGTCAGCGAGTTTTCGAGTTGTTGGACACTCCCGTCGAAACTCGTGAACCGGATCAACCGGTGGAGTTGTCCAAGCCAGAGGGGCGCATCCGGTTTGAAAACGTCAGTTTCGGCTATGAACCTCATCATCCCGTGTTGCGGCATGTCGACTTTGATGTGGAGCCTGGGCAAACCATTGGTATTGTCGGGAAGAGCGGTAGTGGTAAGACGACGCTCGTCAATCTCATCTGCCGCTTTTATGATGTGACCGAAGGTCGCGTGCTCATCGACGAAGTGGATGTGCGTCAATACGCCACGCGTCAACTCCGTCGTCACGTGGGCGTGGTGCTTCAGGAGCCGTTTCTGTTCCGCGGCACGGTTTGGGACAATCTGATCTATGGAGAACCCGACGCCGATCGTGAACGGGCCATCACATCCGCCAAGGCGGCGCAGGCCCACGACTTCATCTTGCGTTCGCCGCTCGGATACGACACGTGGCTGGGAGAGCGTGGCGCCGGTTTGTCGGGAGGGGAGAAACAACGGTTGTCCATTGCCCGTGCCTTGCTCTGCGACCCGCGAATCCTGATACTGGACGAAGCGACCAGTAGCATCGATAGCGAGTCGGAAAAGGCGATTCAGGACGCGTTGCGCGTGCTGACGAAGGGGCGCACTACCATCGCCATCGCGCACCGTTTAACGACATTGCGCGATGCTCATCGCATTCTGGTGTTCGATCACGGCAAGTTGATCGAGCAGGGGGGGCATGCCGAATTGATGGCGAGCGACGGACACTATGCCAAATTGGTCAAGATCCAGACCCAGCTGTCGTCCGATTCGTCGATTGATATTGTGGTGTCGCGTGGCAAGGACCCGACCGCAGAACCCCCGGCCCAATCTCCGGCGGATGCCGCCGCTGCGCTGGCTGCCTTCGCTCCCTGCTGGCTTGAGCCGTCCCGACTGACATTTCAGCGTCGGCCGCTGACTGGGTTGGACATCTGCTTCCACGAAGGACAGTTGGTTCGCGGAGCTTTCGCCGTGTGCCTGTTTCCGGCTAGTGATCCTGAACGTTACATCAGTCTGCGCACGTGGGACGCCGACGGCAAGGAACACGAAGTGGGCATCGTTCGCGATCTGAAGGAATGGTCCGACGACGCCCAAGCCATGCTGCGCGAGGCGCTACAGAAGCGATACTTGCTGCATACAGTGACCGGCGTGCATGCCGCGAAACTCGAGTACGGTTACTTGACGCTGGATCTGACCACGACCCACGGTCCCAAACGAGTCATGATGCGCTGGAATCAGAGCCAAGTGCAGGATTTTGGCAATGATGGCAAGGTGTTGATCGATCTCGAGGAGAATCGCTACCTGGTACGCGACATTGACGCCTTGCCAACGCGCGATCGCGAGTTGTTCCAGAGGTTTATTTATTGGTAGCGGAACCGACCGCGTCGTTCAGGCGTCGCTCGTAGGCCAAGTCGAGTACCTGCATCGTGTGCAGTACGGGGATCGTCCGCGGCTGATCGCCGAGGTGCGTCACCAACTGGGTCAGGCAGCCAATGTTTCCGGTGGCTACGAGTTGCGCGCCGGTGGACCGGACGGCGCTGGCTTTTTGCTGCCCCAACTGATGCGCGATCTCCGGTTGCTCCAAATTATAAGTTCCGGCCGATCCACAGCAGATCTCGCCATCGGGAATCGGCACAATGCGCAGTCCGGAGACAGAAGCCAACAATTGGCGCGGTTGGGCCTTGACCTTCTGTGCATGAGCCAAATGACACGCATCGTGGTAGGCCAAGGCCAATGGTTGCGCGAGCGGCGGGGGGGGCGTGAAGCCGATTTTCGCCAGGAAAACGCTGACATCCTGCACCTGCTTGACGAATTGCGCGGCCCGAGCTTCTTCCGGCTGACCACGAAGCCAAAGTGCATATTCATGCATGCCCGATCCGCATCCGGCCGCGTTGGTCAACACGGCGTCCACGTCGGTCGGAAATGCGGCCAGGTTACGTTTGGCACACGCCTGGGCATCCTGGAGGGCGCCTGTGTGCGCTGCCAAGGCCCCGCAGCAGCCCTGGCTGCGCGGTATGACAACCTCGACGCCATTGCGGGCCAACACGCGCAGGGTGGCCCAGCCAATCTCCGGGGCCAGAACCTGCTGAGCGCAGCCCGCTAGTAACGCCACTCGCGCCCGCCGCGGTCCCTCAGCTGGAAAGACCTCGGGGAGCGGCTGTCGCGCGGGGACGTGGGCCGGGAGCAGCTTGGTCATATCGCGCAATCGACCGGGCAGCAGGCCTTGAAACACCTGCCCGAGCTTCCCCAGTCGAATGGCCAGTCGAAATCGTTCGGGATACGGTAATGTTTCCAAGAGAAATCGCCGCAACAGACGATCCCACCACGATCGACGGCGCAGCGATTCCGAATGGGCGCGGAAGGGAGTGATCAATTCGTCGTAGCGGACTCCCGACGGACAGGCCGTCACGCAGCCCAGACACCCTAAGCATCGGTCCGTGTAGGGCGTGACTTCGTTCATCGCCACGCGCCCTTCGAGTACCTCCTTCATCAGGAAGATGCGGCCGCGCGGCGAATCCATCTCTTCGCCCAACACCTGGTAGGTGGGACAAGCCGGCAAGCAGAAACCACAGTGCACACAAGTCTGTACCGCGTCCGCCATGGGTTGGCCTAGCGGGCCGATGTTTTCCGGTCGGATTTCATGTAGCATGGATGTCGAGATCTCAGCTCAGCTTGTTTTCTGGATCGAACACTCGGCGAATGCGGTTGGCGAATGGATGCTGGCTGTCGCTCCCCCACATCTTGCGCTCCCAGCGTCCGGTAATGGCCACAGCGGGACGCCTCAACTCCTCACACAGCTCGCCAAGACGACTCTCTGGTGCGTCGTCTGGCCAGCCCAGCCAAGCGACGTTTCCCGCCACGCCGTACCGACGGGGCACCAGGACGCCGATTTGGCCTAACACGTTTTCCAAAGGAACAATCTGCTGGGGAACCAAGGGGAGCTTGACCAGGCGATAGCCCTTGGGGAGCCATTCGAACTCGCCCACCCCGCGCCACAACGCAGCCTCCTCGTCGCCACGGAACAACTCATGACGCGTCTCCAGTAACTGTTGGATGCGTGCGATGCGGGCATCGGCAGCTGCCGACATGCCACCGAGCCGGACCCAAAGCCGATAGGGAGGCTCAAAGTCCAAACAGGCCGGCTCGGCCTGCGAGCTGGCAACGGCTAGTAGTCCATCCACGGCCGCTGCGGTATTCGCGAAATCGAAAGCCACCGTCGAAAACGATTCCGGTTGTGGGAAGACCTTGAAAGTCATCTCGACCATCACGCCATATTGACCGAGACTACCGACCATCAATTTGGGGATGTCAAACCCGGCGGCGTTCTTAACGACCTTTCCCCCGCCGTAAACCACGCGCCCCTCACCACTCACCAGTCGGACGCCTAAGAGAAAATCCCGCACGCCTCCAAATCGCAGGCGGCCGGATCCTGACAGCCCAGCAGCGACGGTGCCCCCGAGTGTTGCTCCCAGTTGCGTCATCGGGGGATCGAATGGCAAGTACTGACCATTTTTAGCCAACATCGTGCGTACTTCGGCAATCGGCGTACCGGCCCAGGCCGTGAATGTGAACTCGCCGGGGTCATATTCCATAATCCCCTGCAGTCGAGACATCGAGAGATTCGCTCCACTCGATAGGGCCGACTTGGTGCCGTGACCGGCCACGACCACGCGCGACAGCGAGCGCACTGCGTCTTGGACCTCGGCCAGTGTAGTCGGTAAAAGGGGCGTATTGGCAATCATGGTTCAGTTGGTCGAGTTGGTTGCTATTCTCGCGAAATGATACCGGCTTTTTCCAAGGGGTGCGCTCCGTGTTGAGTCAGTGCGGGTGCTTCCGCATCGGGGAGCATTTTACCGCGATTAGCCAGCTCCAACGGGTCCACGGCTCGGCGCAGCAGATGCATGAACTCAATGTCGGCCTCGCCAAACATAGCGGGCATGAAGCCGCGTTTTTCCAGGCCCACACCATGTTCGCCCGTGATGGAGCCACCCAGCTGGATGCAATAATTGAGGATTTCCGCCGCGAGTTCTTCCGCCTTTTCCAATTCGCCTTGGACACGGCCGTCAAACATGATCAATGGGTGCAGATTCCCGTCGCCTGCGTGAAATACGTTGGCCACCCGCAAATGGTACGTGTCGCTCAGGCGGCTAATTTCCTTGAGTGCTTGTCCCAGTTTGGATCGCGGTACCACTCCATCCTGCACGATGAAATCGGAGCTGAGTCGTCCCACGGCCGAGAACGCGCACTTGCGTCCGGTCCAAATGGCCAGGCGTTCGTCGGCATCTTTGGCGACACGGTATCGATAGGCGCCCGATTGATCGATGATTTGGGTGAGTCGCGGCTTCTCCGCCTCGACCTCCTCCGGGGTTCCTTCCAGTTCGACGATCAAGATGGCCTTGGCATCGCTAGGATAACCGGCACCGACTGCCGCATCGGCCGCATCCATGGCCAAGCGGTCCATGATTTCCAAGGCACCTGGTAGCAAGCCCGACGCGACGACCAGTGACACGGCGTCGCCAGCCTTTTCGAGCGAATCGTAGGCCGCTTCCAGCGTGTAGTACACCGCGGGCTTGGGGAGCAGTCGCAGCGTGATCTCAAGAGCGATCCCGAAGAGCCCTTCGCAGCCGATGAACATTCCGACCAGATCCGGCCCGGCACTCTCCAGGCTATCGCTACCGAGATCGCAAACTTCGCCATCGGGGAGTACCACTTTCATACCCAACACGTGATTGGAGGTCATGCCGTACTTCAGGCAATGCGCGCCCCCCGAATTGAAGGCGACATTTCCACCAATGGTGCACACCGGGCCACTTGATGGATCCGGGGCAAACAGAAGTTGGTCGGGAGATGCCAATTGTGACACTTTGACGTTAATAACGCCCGGCTCGACCACGGCGAGTCTTTGTCGAGCGTCGTAACGCAAGACACGAGTCATTCGATTCAAGGCAATCACCAATCCGTCAGCGATGGGAACGGATCCGCCACTCAAACTGGTGCCGCTCCCCCGGGCCATGAAAGGAACTTGGAAGCGATGGCAGATGCGAACGGCGGCGATGACCTCTTCCTGGGATTCGGGGAGGACGATCGCAGTGGGGCGCGAGCGGAAGACCGTCAAGCCATCCGACTCATAGGGAGCGATTTGTGCTGCCCCGGTCATCAAGCGTTCGGCCGGGAAGACCTTGGACAGCGCGGCCAGAAATTCGGTTCGCGGCGGCGAGGCAGTTGGTGGAGGAATGGCCATGTGGAGGGAATCCGAAATCAGCGCGACTGGTAATCCGTGGATCGGCCCATCAATGCGAGCAACCGGCGCCGACGGAAGCAAAAAAGTCATGTCCCTTGTCATCGACCAAGATGAAAGCGGGGACATCTTGCACG
>SXHS01000167.1 GCA_005773145.1 Planctomycetaceae bacterium
CTTCAATTACATTCAATCATCCTCGATGGTCCTCAATCATCCTTGATTACGCGATCTGGCTCCCTCCCTTGCGGGGAGGGTTGGGGAGGGGGCTGTATTCCCAAAACGTACCGCGATAAAGAACAACGTGAATTTACAAGAGAACCGGGCAACGATCCGACGGAGGTCGAAGCGGCATGGCAACACCCTCCCCAACCCTCCCCGCAAGGGGGAGGGAGTCAGAGAATCGCACGTGTTTGAGAATTGCACGTTGTGATGCCGAGAAAACTGGATCGGTCGAGCCGGCCCGCTCGGACTACAATGGCATTCAAGTTGGTGATCGATGCCTCGCCTCGTACTTTCAACGCCCGGTCAAATCGAACGGTAAACCGTGTCTGTGTCTCGCATAGCAAATGAATCGTCACCCCGCATCGTCTATCTGACTGCTGGCGCTGGGGGCATGTACTGCGGCAGCTGCCTTGAAGACAACACACTGGCGTCAGCCCTGACACAGCTGGGGATCGACATCCAGCTTATTCCGCTCTACACGCCGATCCGTACTGACGATGTGGACGTCAGCGAACCGCAAGTTTTCTTTGGTGGTCTACAAGTATACCTGGAACAGCGGCTGCCTCTATTTCGCTGGTTGCCCAACGCCTGGGACCGATGGCTCAGCCACCCGCGTCTCTTGCGGTGGATCTCTCGATATCATTTGCCCATTGAGGCCAGCCAGCTTGGGGAGCTGACCCTTTCGATGCTGCGAGGTGCCGCTGGCAATCAGCGCAAGGAAGTCGATCGGCTCTGCCGCTGGCTTGAGGAATCCGCCCAGCCGGACCTGGTGCATTTCACCAACATGCTGATCGCCGGTTGCGCCCCGGAGTTGCGCAGGCGCCTCGGCATCCCCATGCTGGTCACCCTGCAGGGTGACGATCTGTTCTTGGACCAACTCCCTGACAACTATCGTGGGCGGGCCATCTCCGAAATCCGCAAACTGGCCGACGAAATCGACGGGTTTTTGGTCCACAGCCGCTACTACGCGGACTACATGGCCGAGTACCTGTCGATCGATCGAAACCGATTTCATCAGATTCCACTCGGCATCAAGCTACCCGACTCGCGCGCGGCCAGCGGCCCGAGTCGACACATGCCGAGCGGCCAGCCGCCCGCCAGCGGGCCCCATCCTGACCAGCAACGGCAGATTGGCTACCTGGCGCGCATCGCGCCGGAAAAGGGACTACACCTGTTGTGCCAAGCATTCATGTTGCTCAAACAGGCCCCGGAGACGTCAGACGTCGGCTTGCGCATCGCCGGCTGGCTGGGAGAACAGCATCGCGCCTACCTGGAAGACAACCTTAAGATGCTGCGTGACGCCGGCTATGGGGACGACGTCCAGTATCTGGGCGAGCTCGATCGCGCGCAGAAAGAGGCGTTTTTGTCCACGATCGATATCCTGTCGGTGCCCACAACGTACGCGGAGCCAAAAGGCCTGTACGTGTTGGAGGCCCTCTCGGCCGGAGTACCCGTCGTGCAGCCGGCACACGGGGCCTTTCCGGAGTTATTGGACTCGCTCGCAGGGGGCGAACTTTTCCGACCCCAGGACCCACAGGAACTTGCGATCGTGCTGACGCGACTCCTGAAGGACCACGATCGCCGCGCCGAATTGGGACAACACGGCCAGTTTCGCGTGCGCGAACACCATAGCGCCGAGAAAATGGCCCACCGAGTCGCCGATATCTATCGCGTCGTTATCGCCACCGCGCGCCGCGACCGGCCGTAATCGCAGCGTCGTGAAGATTTTATACTGGGAAGATGGGCTCTTCCGCCCGTTGACTCTTTACCACAACCACTTCGCTGATTCGGCCTGAGACAGGGGAAACAGGGGACTCACGTCCCCCGCTCGCCAATTCGCCATCTTGTACGTCCTAAATCCGTCCCGCTCACTTGGGAGCCAACGTGCACATGATCCGGCGCCCCTGCTTCGTCGGCGGCATCTCCACCTTGGACAGTTCCTGCAGCTTTTCAATCACGACATCGATCACCCTCTTACCTTCATCGATATGCGCGATTTCTCGTCCACGGAACACGACCGAGATCTGCACTTTATTTTTGTGCTGCAAGAATTCCTTCGCTTGCTTCACCTTGAACTCGATGTCGTGGTCACCCGTTTTAGGGCGCAGACGCAGCTCTTTGGTCTTTGTCTGATGACTGTGGCCACGGTGCTGCTTTTTACTTTTCTGATATTTATACTTGCCATAGTCCATGATCCGGCAAACGGGTGGCGACTCGTTGGGTGCCACCTCCACCAGATCAAGACCGGCTGACCGGGCCGCGGCCAATGCCTCCTCGGTGGGGATCACGCCCATCAAGGTGCCGTCATCGCCGACGACACGGACCGTACTGATGCGAATTTGTTCGTTGACTCGAGCACTCGTTCGGTCGATTGCCAAGCTCCTTTCACACGGTTGATGCCGGCGTGATCAGCCCAATCGGGTGACATGCCGCAGCCCCACAGGCTCCGGCGCGTGCCACGCGGCATCATGAATACAACTTCGTTCTACCCCACAATACTACTGTAAATCGTATGGGAATCGTACGACAGTCCTACTTGTAAGCGTACTACGCCCAGCCTCGATTGTCGGCTGGTCGCCCCATTTTGGGCGGTCTCGGCCGGACGGCTCGGCAGCCGGAGGCCCTCAAAATCGGCAAAACGCGATCTTTCCCAGGAGTATCGACCCCACGTCGCGTCTCGTCAACACCTGACTCCCTCGGATCGCCCAGCGGCGAAAATCGCAGCCATGTCCATGGGTGCTCGTCAAGTTTTTCCGCAGCCGGATCAATACTCGTGATGTGCTCCACGTTCCCCCAACCCAGCCGATCCGCGAAACGTCTGTCGCACGGTCCGGTCCTGAACCTCAACGGTAAGTCGATCCAAGGCCTGTTGGAGGGGCATGGCTCCTAGGTCGCCATCAATGCGGTCGCGCACGGAGACCGTCCCCTGTTCCTGATCGCGAGGACCGACAACCAGCATGTAAGGGATCAATTCCAACTGGGCGGCACGAATCTTGGACCCCAACTTTTCCGCTCGAAAATCGGCCGAACTGCGAAAACCGGCGGCCACTACCTGCTGAATCACATAACGTCCGTATTCCTCCGATTTTTCGCTGACCGTCAGCACACGTACTTGTTCGGGGGCCAGCCATAACGGAAACGCGCCGGCAAAATGTTCGATCAACACGCCAATGAACCGCTCCAACGACCCCAATGGTGCCCGGTGAATCATCACCGGCCGGTGGGCCCGATTGTCGGGTCCGATATATTCAAGCTGGAAGCGACTGTCGGACGGTAAGTTGTAGTCGAGCTGAACGGTTCCCAGTTGCCATTCCCGTCCCAAGCAATCGGTGATAACGAAATCGGCCTTCGGTCCGTAAAAGGCCGCCTCACCCGGCTCGGGCTGGGCGTCAATCTTCAGTTGTCGGCAAACCTCGGTCAACGAGGACTCGGCCCGATCCCAACTGGCCACGTCTCCCACATACTTGTCGCTGCGCGGATCGCGGAATCCCAACCGCACACGGTAATCGTTGAGCCCCAACGACTTGAGCACATACTGGGTCATCTCGATGCAGCCACGAAACTCGTCGGCCACCTGGTCTTCCGTGCAGAAAATGTGGGCATCGTCCTGGGTGAAGCCACGGACTCGGGTCATGCCGGACAACTCGCCCGACTGTTCGTAGCGGTAGACCGTGCCGAATTCCGAAAGGCGTACCGGCAACTCGCGATAGCTGCGCGGCCGCGATTTGTAGATCATGATGTGATGCGGGCAGTTCATCGGCTTGAGGATGTATTTTTCGTCATCCTCCATCGAGATCGGCGCGAACATGCTGTCCGAGTAGTACGGATAATGGCCCGACGTCTCGTACAGTTCGACGCGACCGATGTTAGGCGTGTAGACTGGTTGGTAGCCGCGTTGTTGCAATTGTTGGCGCACAAATTGTTCCAACGTGCCGCGGACCGTGGCCCCCTTTGGCATCCACAGCACCAGCCCCGCCCCGACCATGGGATTGACGGTAAAGAGTTCCAATTGCCGCCCTAGTACGCGCTGGTCGCGGCGCTTGGCCTCTTCCAGAACGGTCAGGTATTCCTGTAACTCAGCTGGCTCAAAAAAGGCCGTGGCGTAAATGCGCTGCAACTGCTTCTGCGACGCATCCCCCCGCCAATAGGCACCGGCCACCGACAATAACTTGAAGGCCCCGATGGCCTTGGGACTGGGGATATGGGGACCGCGGCACAGATCCAGGAATTCACCCTGGCGATAGAAGGTCAGCGTGGGATGAGCCGCCAAACCCTCCTCAATGTGAGCGATTTTGTACGCTTGGCCCAGGTCACGGCAGACTTCTAGCGCCCGAC
>SXHS01000002.1 GCA_005773145.1 Planctomycetaceae bacterium
AGCCCGTTCCTCAATTTCAGCCATAGCTATTTCGCGAGCGCGTTGAAGCTCTCGCTCATACGTCGCCGACCTACCGCCGACAAGGTCGCGCACGCTCGCAAACAAGTCCTTGAATAAGTTCGCCCCAAGTATGGCCTCACCCGTAACGATGCCACGGTAGGCGGTAATCGAATGCCCCTCGATCGTGGGCGTTGTCGTAATAATCATGCACACTCCTCCTGAACGCCGCCAAAAATAATCAACGTGGTCACTTGCCCACCTGCCCACAGGGTCGACCGCCAGGGCTCACGTTACAGCCGGAGCCAAGAAAAGTCCAGCGCCCCGGCCTTGGCGCCCCATTGCCCGGGCATCTGCCTCTTGACACGAGGCAAACCTGCGTCCAGACTGGCGCGCGGTGATCTCAACTCCCCTGGGCGGAGGAATATCCAAGATGTTACGTTCCAGTCTGTTGAGCGGCTTCGCTTGGCTTGCGTTGGGTTGCATGGGTACGGCGGCAGTTTCTGGAGGTGGTGGCATGCGGAAAGTACTGGTGAATTCCCGCGAGGGCCTGCGAGTGGAGGAATGGCAGCATCAAGGACAGGATGCGGACAGCGGCGCCAAATGGTCCATCCGAAAATCCACATTGCGCGGCGGCAAACAGGAAGGCGTGGATATCGTCGAGATCGACAACGGGCAGATGCGCATCGTCGTTTGCCCCACCCGCGGCATGAGCGTGTTGCGGGTCATCAGCCATGACTTGCGGCTGGGGTGGGACTCACCCGTCCAGGAGATTGTGCATCCGAAATATATGGATCTGCAGAGTCGCGGAGGCCTCGGCTGGCTGGAGGGTTTCAATGAGTGGCTCGTGCGCTGCGGACTAGAATCCGCCGGAGGCGTGGGGGAGGATACCTTCATCAACAATGTCGGCGGCGAGGCGAAAATGCAACTGACTTTGCACGGTAAGATTGGCAACATTCCGGCTTCAGTCGTGGAGGTGATCGTCGAAGAAGAACCGTTCACTCGTATCCGGCTGCGCGGCCGCGTTGATGAGCGGATGTTTTTCGGTCCCCAACTGGAACTATGGACCGAGATCTCCGTGACCCCCAATTTGCGTGAGTTTCGCATGGAGGATCAAGTCACCAATCGATCGGACCAGCCGCAAGAATTTCAGTTGATCTACCATGTCAATTTCGGACGCCCCATCTTGGAACAGGACGCCCAGTTTGTCGCCCCGCTGCGCCGCGTGGCCCCCATGAATGCCCGAGCGGCTGAAGACGTGAAGTCATTCACACGCTACAAAGGGCCCACTCCGGGCTACGTCGAACAAGTCTACTGCCTCCACCCGCTGGCAGACTCGAGCCAGCGGACATTGGTCATGTTGCGCAACTCGGCCGGGGATCGCGCCGTCTCGATGGCCTACTCGTTGGAACAACTTCCCTACCTGACCCTCTGGAAAAATACCGCATCGGAAGCAGCCGGCTACGTCACTGGGATTGAACCGGGAACCGGCTTCCCCAATCATCGCAAGTTCGAACGAGAGCATGGGCGAGTGCCCAAGCTGGCCGGCGGTGAAACACGCCGCTTCGCTTTCGACGTGGGACTCCATGCGACCAGTGAACAGGTCAGCAAAGTGGCGGAACGAATTGCCGCGATTCAAGGCAAGCATGCCATGCAAATCGTTGAGCAGCCGGATCCCTAGCTGCCCGCGTGGGGTTTGACCGTCGCAGTTGCTGTGCAACTGGCCGAACTGTGAGGCCCCAAATCGGTCTTGATCTCGAACTTCACATCGAGTTTGCCCGGTTGTTCCCCGGCCGTATAGGTCACCGGAACCAAGTGCATGGATTTGGGCATATCGCTGGTCGCGAAATTCAAGCAGCCGTCCGGGCACTCAACCGACGTGATCCGAAAAGGCTTCTTGCCTCGTACCACCAAATTCTTGGTCACCTTTTGTCCGGTTTCCACAACGCCGAGCGCCAGGGCTGTCGGATTGACCGTGAGTGGGGACAGCACCCGTCCCTGCACGGTGTAGGGAACCGATGTGAGCCGTTTATCGTTGGTCATGAGCAGCAACTGTCCGGTGAAATCTCCGGTCGGTGCGGTATCCTTCAAACGAATCGTGATCTTATAGCCAACTTGCGAGCCGGTACGCTTGGTCTCGATTAGCTCTGCTTCAAGGTGTTCATTGGCGCTACGGACATCCACAATCTTCCAATCGCCGCGCCCGGCATAGTCAATCGTGAGATCCTTTTCGGCCGCTTGTCCGAGGTCGATTTCGCCAAATTCCGTTCGGCCCGGAGTCATGACAATATCGCTGCGAATGTAGCCGGACACATCCAGCTGGACTTCGGCCACGTAGGGCTTGTCGAACACCACGGTCACCACCGCATGCTTCTGGCCCAAAAAGGCGCGCGTGTTGAGGGTTGCCTTAATGCAACCCTTTTCGTGACTCTTGAATGTGGTCTGGCTGGCGGCGGCTGTCGTGCAGCCACAACTGCTGCGAACATCGGAAATGTGGGCTTCTTCCTTGTAGATGTTATCCAAGGGGAACTCAATCTCGGCAACAGCCCCGCGGGCGACGACGCCGAAATCATGCCGCGTCTTGTTAAACATCTTGGGGGCCCACGCTTCCGCGGCCACGGCGTCTGTTGCCAGCCCTACAAATGTCGCCGCAATTGCGACGGCGACCCATGGTAAATAAGTCCAACGGTGACCCTGCACGCCAAGCATCCTTAAGCCATTAGTTGATTTGCATTGCCGAGGATGACAAGCTCGCCAGTCTGCGTGGCCGGTGGCGAGCCAGCCCCCCTTCGTCATTCTATCGGGAGTCTCGCCAATAGGCCTACGGCGCATTCCTCATTTCCGGATATATCGGCGTTCCGCTGGCGCCGTATTACTCGTCTGCCGTCGTGGAACATCAATTTTCTGCCCGGCTGCTAGCATGATAGCGGTCGCTCCGGTCGCGATGCCGTCGGAAGACCGTGGCACGAACGACGCGCCTGTGGCAACCGCCAGGTATCGACCGGCTGAAAGCCAGACCAGCGTTGCTAAAGCCAAACCGGTACCGCGTATCAGCGACCCTGCGAGCGGGTGGCGGGCGGCCGTTCATATTGCAGCGTCACCAACGGGCGACTGGCTGGGTCGGGGTGGCATCCGTCAGCGCCGGCACAGTCGTCACAAGCCGCGCCCGATTTCGTTCCCCGCACAGCGAACACCAGCCGCCGCAGCAGATAGACGGTGGCAACACCCACCGCCATCAGTACCAGCAGATCTTGCAAATGGGGCATGGCGGTTGTGTCTCCGTCCGGCAGGAGAGGGACCGAGGCGATGTGCCACGACCATCTCCATCCGGGGGTTACTCCGAAGGTGTCTCTTTGGATTGTACCATCGCCTGATGCACTAGGCATGATGAGCAACCGGCATTTCCGGCCCTGACGGGCAACGCCGGGACGGATTCTTACCGGGAAAATGGGGGGGGGGCGGTCATAGGCTCCTCTGGGAACACAATGATCATGAGGCGCTGGCTCGTAACCCGACGCGTCAGCGAGGGCAGCCTGCCCCAGGGGGCGCCTCAGGTAGGTGATGGATGACGCG
>SXHS01000168.1 GCA_005773145.1 Planctomycetaceae bacterium
GATCGCCGCAAGGCCTTGTTGGGTGACATCGCCATCCTCACGGGCGGCACCTTGATCAGCGAGGATCTTGGTATTCAGCTCGAGAACTTGAAGATCTCTCAACTCGGACGTGCCAAGAAGATCACGGTCGACAAGAACGACACGACGATCATCAATGGTGCCGGCAAGACGGCCGACATCCAGCAGCGGATCGGCCAATTGCGAAAGCAAATTGAGCAGACCGACAGTGAGTACGATCGCGAGAAGTTGCAGGAGCGTTTGGCAAAGCTGACCGGAGGCGTGGCCATCATTTCCGTTGGGGCGGAGACCGAGGCGGACATGAAGCAGAAGAAGGCCCGGGTCGAGGACGCCTTGCACGCCACCCGCGCCGCTGTGGAAGAGGGTATTTTGCCGGGTGGTGGCGTGGCCCTCATTCGCTGCCGCGCGGCACTCGAGAAGACACGGTCTCAAGCCAAGGGGGACGAGCGAATCGGTGTGGATATCATCAGCCGAGTGCTCAGTGCTCCCCTGAAGCAAATCGCCGATAATTCGGGGATTGACGGATCTGTGGTCGCGGATGAGATTCTCGACAAGGCGGAAAACTTCGGCTACGACGCCAACTCGGCTAAGTACGTCGATATGTATAAAGCGGGCATCATCGACCCCGTTAAGGTGGTGCGAACGGCCATGACCAATGCCGCCAGCATCGCCGGACTGTTGTTGACGACCGAGACCATGGTGACAACCTTGGATGCGGACGATAAGGACAAGCAGCGCGTCGAGGGGAGCATTCGGTAGATTGGCAGCCTTGAACGCCGGCAGCGTGAACACTCACGGGGGAGGCAATGGACGGACCAGCCAGGCACCCGTCCGCCACCGTGCCGTTCTGGGATTGTTTGCACGGCAGGCCATTTCCTTCTGGAAGTGGCCTGCCGCTTGCCATTAACGCTGCGGAGACCGATAGCGAGAGTTGCCCGGATTTGTCCCCCCACGCGGATGGAATCCTCGCCCGGTATCAGGGACGGCCATGGCCAATAAACGCGACTATTACGAAGTGTTGGGAGTTGAACGCAGCGTTTCTCAACGCGAGATTGCAGCCGCCTATCGTAAGTTGGCGATTCGCTATCATCCCGATAGCAATCCTGGTAATGAAGAGGCGACGCTCCTCTTCAAAGAGGCGGCGGAGGCCTACGAGGTACTCAACGACGCCGAGAAACGAGCCGTCTACGACCGCTACGGCCATGCGGGACTTCAGCAAGCGGGCGCCGGTGAGCGATTTACCGACGTCGAGGATATCTTTGAGGCCTTTGGCGACTTGTTCGGCGGTGGTGTCTTCGATCTGTTTGGCGGCGGTGGCCGACGACGACGCAATCGGGCACAGCGCGGCGCGGATGTGCGTTGCGAAGTGACCCTGGAGTTGGCGGAAGTGGCCACGGGGACCAGCAAGACCGTCGAGTTCCAGCGTGCCAAGGTCTGCGCCGTCTGCCAAGGGACCGGCAGCCGTCCGGGTTCGGCACCTACCGCCTGTCGACGATGCGGCGGGCGCGGACAAGTTGTTCAATCGGCGGGTATCCTGCGAGTTCAAACCACGTGTCAGACATGCCGCGGCACGGGACAGGTCATCACCGACCCCTGCGAAGCCTGTGATAGCCAAGGGTTCGAAACGGTCATGGTGCAACGCACCATTCAAATCCCGGCCGGTGTGGGCGAGGGGATGCGCATGCGTTTGACTGGCGAAGGGCAACCCAGTCCCAATGGTGGGCCGTCCGGCGACTGCTACTGCTTCATTCACGTCCAAGAACATCCACTCTTTGAACGGAGTGGCAATAATCTTTATCTCGAAATGCCCATCACCTATTGCCAGGCCGCACTGGGAGCCACCGTTGAAGTGCCCACCCTGCGGGGACGACACACCCTAACCGTCCCGCCAGGCACCGAGTCGGGACACATGTTTTCCCTCGCGCGACTCGGCCTGCCCGAGACCGGTGGCCGAGGTGTGGGCGACCTCTTGGTTCGCGTCTACGTGGAAGTCCCCAAAAAAATCACTTCTCGGCAACAGGAGTTGCTACGAGAACTGGCCGAAATTGAGCAAGTGAACGTCAGCCCAGTGCGCAAATCGTTTCTCGATAAGTTACGAGACCTGTTTAGCGCCAACGAAGAATCAACCAAGGAGAAGACGTCGTGACGACGCCCCATGAGCCACATGATTCGTGCTTCACTGGTGACGATCCGTCCCAACGTGACGCCACATCCGCTGACCGAGCGCCGTCCGCCGGCGCTGCCGATTTCGACATGGGCTCCGGCGACGTAGCCAGCTTGCGAGAACAAGTCTTGGAGTTGCAGGACCGGGCACTGCGAGCCCAGGCCGATTTCGACAACTACCGCAAGCGGGCACGCCGCGACTTGGACGAGCAAACACGCTACGCAGCACTCCCCCTCCTGCGGGATTTGCTCCCGGTGCTCGACAATCTGCAACGAGCACTAAGCACGTTGGAGGCCGATACCGAATCCCAGCAGGGACTCGCGGCGGGAGTACGCATGGTCGCCACGCAGTTCGCCGACGTCCTCTCAAGACATGAGTGTTGTCGGATTGAGGCGGAGGGGGCCGAGTTCGACCCCGCGTCACACGAGGCCATCGCTCAACAGCCAAGTCCGCATCAGCCACACGGGACGATCTTGCACGTCTCGCAACAGGGCTATCGGTTACACGAGCGTGTGGTGCGACCGGCCCAAGTGATTGTCTCTGCCGGCCCCGCCAACCTTGCCGACTAGTCAACCTTCCGCGATGCGCAAGTTGCCACCAGATCGAATGCGGAATCCATAAGAGAGAACATTCACGTACTCAGGAACGATTTCCATGCCGACGTACGACTACCGCTGCGACGCCTGTGGCCACGAGTTCGAACTCTTTCAGTCCATCAAGGACGACGTCAAAACCAAATGCCCGAAATGCAATAAACGCAAACTGCGGCGACTATTTGGCACGGGGGGCGCCATCGTGTTCAAAGGGTCTGGTTTCTATCAGACCGACTATCGCAGTGAGTCGTACCAGAAACGCGCCAAGGAAGACAAGTCATCGGGCGAGTCCAGTTCGAAGTCGTCCACTGAGAAATCGGATGGTGGTAAGGGGAACTCAGCGGCCAGTAGTGATGGACAGGCTGCCAGTCGGAAAAAGGAGGCCAAGGACTAAAAAGTCGGAGAAATCTGGGATTTTTTCATTCAGGGGCGGATGCCCTTGATCTGGGCGATGGAATAGTATACATAGGTATACTATTGGCGAGTCGCGAAGGGGGAGAGGTGTTTCATGCCAGGCAAATTCGAAAGCAACGGGCGTGGATGCATCCCGCCGCATGGAGGATATGAGCGATTGCTCTCCTTTCAGAAGGCTCAGATTGTATATGATGCCACTGTCTACTTTTGCCGACGGTTTTTAGACAAGCGAGGTCGCACGATTGATCAGATGGTCCAGGCGCCACGGTCGGGTTAGCAAAACATCGTTGAAGGTAGTGTCGCCTCCGGAACATCGAAGGAGATGGAAATCAAGCTCACGAACCTCGCGCGGGCCAGCTTGGAGGAGTTGTTGACCGACTATCGCGACTTCCTGCGATCCGGCGGACTTCGCGAAGCGATGGGCCGTGCCCGTCGCAATTACCGTGCCAGCCCCCCCTAATCATAAACCGTTCGTTGTCTCCGTCCTTTTTGTCCCTTTAGTCCTTTTTGTCACTTTTCCCGCCGATGCCCATGACCCAACTCGTTTGCCCCACTTGTCATTCCCGATTCGATTCCGAACAAGGACCACGGAAGCTCCTGCCGTTCTGCAGCGACCGATGTCGGCTGATCGACTTGGGCCGTTGGTTGAGTGAGGAGCACGCACTCCCCTATCAGGGCTCAGCAGACGACGGCGACATGGATCCAGATGACGGCAACAACTCGGAGTGAGGCGGTGCGCCCCGCTGGGGGTGGGTAGGAGAGCGGGGATGATCGCACGCAGAGGCGCAGAGACGCAGAGAGTCACAGACGCAGCAGGGATGCGGAGAGACACAGACGCTGAGAGACCGGGATGCGGAGCGGCTGCGACGCTGAGTCGCCGAGCGGGCTGGTTGCGTGGATGGATCCAAGCCGTATAATGCCGACAGCATGGATGGTTCTTCCCCAATTTTGCTGACGATCAATGCCATGTCCCAAGCCTCAGTGGAATCTCCGCGTCTGGCAACCAGTCCCCTTTTGGTTCGCCCATTGTGTTGCCCTTGGTCGCAACTACTGCGAGTTCCGCGCGCTGCCCTATCGCTGCCGGTGTTGGTATTGGCCCTAGCCGGCAGCCTCACCACCACCGCCGGCTGGCAGCTGATCGAAAAGGTGTTGGTCGCGCCCGCGGACCGTGATCTGGCCGATGTGCGCGCCTTGGGGAGTTGGCCCGGTTCGGGAACCTTAGCGCGCAGCATTGGGCCTCGTGATGGGGCCGATGGTTTTCTACCGCAGAATACGCCGCGGTTTTTGGCCCAAGCGAAAACGGCCCCGGACGATCCATTGACGTCGTTGCCGTATCGGATGACGGCGCCGGTGTGGCGGGTGTTCTCGTATTCTGTGCAACCGCAGGCACCCCGTAGCTACTATCTGGCCGGCTGGCTGTGGACCGTGTTGGTATGGTCGTATTTTGGCACGGCAATCACGCGCATGGCCGTAGTTCGGTTTGGCAAGCAGGAGCGTCTCGGCCTTTCCGATGCGGTTGCCTGCTCCCACCGCATGTGGAAATCGCAGATGGGGGCCATGATCCTGCCGATGTGCGGTGCGGCGTTACTGGCCGCACCCATGGCCCTGCTGGGTGGCTTGATGCGATGGGATTGGGGCGCTGGGTTCGCCGGTTTGGTTTGGGGCTTGGTGCTGGTGGATAGCATCCTATTGGGCTTGTTTGTCTTGGGAATGCTCTTTGCTTGGCCGTTGATGTGGGGCGCTGTCGCAACCGAGCAGTCGGATGCCTTTGATGCCATCAGCCGCAGTTATGCGTATTTGTTTCAGAGGCCGGCAAACTATTTTGTTTATTGTGTTGTGGCGATTGTCGTCGGCATGTGCGGTTGGGTATTGGTCTGGGGGGGAACCGCGTCCCTCCTCTGGCTCGCCTATGGTGGCATATCCTGGGGAAGCGGAAATGATCGGCTGGCCCAATGGCTAGCCGATCCCACCTGGATTCACGGCTGGAATCGTTGCTTGATAACACTGGCCAGCGCTTACGCCCATGCGTTTGTATGGTGCGCAGCGGCGGTCATTTACCTATTGATGCGATACGACGTCGATCAGACGGAATGGGACGAAGTCCACGGCTGGACGGATCCGGCTACCGACGAGTTGCCCAATTTAGCACCCGCCGTCCATCCGCAGGCTGACGGCCCCACACCGAACCAACCGTAATTCTTGCCTGCTGCGGCAACGCGGTGACGGATTTTTTCCCGGGAAAATGGGGGGGCTCTTGGTCCCAGGCTCTCGCTTGTGACGTTGCGCTTTCGCACGGTTGAGGAGACGATTGCCTTCGTAACCCGAAGCGTCAGCGACGGAAATCGGGATGCTCTCGTCATCCGTTACATACCCTTGGCGGCGTATGTGGCAGGTCTCCCTCGCTAACGCTTCGGGTTATGTGGCGGCTCCAGTACGATGCTGCTTCCAGATGTCTGGCAATGCGCTCGTCAATTGGCCGCGTGTGAGGACGACATCGCAACCCGCTTCAGCCGATGCTTGGAGCCTCGCGGTCTGCACATGCGGGCCGAAGGCCACAATTTTCACCTGCCGACCGGCTCGGGTTCGCAGCTCGGGAACGAGTGACTCCACCTGTAGTCCCGGACTCTGCAGATCCAAAACGACCAGAAACGGAGGCACTCGCATGGCCGACTCGTGAGCGGACGGCGAGCTGAGCTGCTGGTCAATGGCCCGTAGTAGGGAGGCGGAATCTGAGTGGACATGCACGGGGGTCTGCGTCGCCTGGGACAAGGCATGCAGCGACGAGGCTATCATGAGATCGCGGGTCCATAGCAGAATCATAACGATAACCTCCGTGTACCAGACGCACCTAGACGGCCTCTGGCCCGCGGACGGTACCACCGATCTGAATGGCCTGATCGACTGATGTGACCAAGATTTTTCCGTCGCCAATCTGACCGTCGGGCCCTGTGCGCGCCAATTGCGTGATGGCCTGGATCGTTCGGTCCAGATAGTCATCGTTGACCACGATTTCCAGTATGACTTTGCGCAATAGCTGTGTCTTGTATTCGTGCCCGCGATAGAGTGGGGATTGGCCTCGCTGGCGGGCGTAGCCTTGCCCGTCACAAACCGTGAGGCGTTCCACGCCAAGGCGTGCCAAACCGGCCAGAACCGCTGGCAATTTGGGCGGCTGAATAAATGCCGTTACAAGTTTCACCGCGCACCCTCCTTCGTTCGCCCACCCACCGCTAACGGTTGTCCGCCAGCGTGCTACAGGCGGTCTCGGGAGATGCCAGAGGCCAGCACCTTGTCGATCCTGGCTGCGGTATCCACCAAGTGGGCTCGTGTGTAACTATCGAGACTCAGCCCTTCTCCCTTGTTTGCCTTGTCCAAGACGGCCGTCAGACGCGTCCTGAGGTTGGACAATTCGGCGTATGCAATGGTCCGACAATCCTCAGGCGCAAGTGTATTCCCCAGGGCCAGATCTGACAAGCGGCGCAGCAATTCTCGCTGTAAGGCACGTCGCAGGCTGCTCACGGCCGGCTTACGATTGGTGTATTCACCGGCCTGAACGGTTTCCACTTCGGCGAAGACCGACGTGGTCAGTCGCTGCAGCAATTCGGCCACGGTGATCGCATCCTGGTCCGCCGGCACTTTAAGCTCGTTATCCAAAATGCGCTGCAGGACCAAGGGGGAGAGCAACTGGCTCATCACTCGTGATTGCCACATGCCAATAATATCGTGAATTGGAAAATCCGCTCGTAGCGGCGGATCGGTCCCCCAGTGGCTCCAGTGCGACGGAGCCAAATGATGATAGACCTCGACGGGCACCTGAAAGGGTTTGTCGCTGAAAATCTGTTGCAGCACCAGCTCCAAGGCACGCCGCTGTTGCGCGACGTCGGCTACCAGCAAAGGAGGCTGAGCGCCTTTGTCACCCTTGTGGCTGCGACTGGTATTAACACCACCGATAAAGCGCGCCGCGTTTGCCATCGCCTGACCATGCGTCGCCAAGAGCACATTGAAGGCGCGACGCGCTAATACGTAATCCTCTCCGTCCTTGCTCATTCGATTCACGACGTTAGGGAGCAGTTCGCTCACGACGCGCGCCTGGCGTTCGGCAAACGCGATCGGGTCCTTGCCCAAGTCGAACGCTACGGCCAGGGGATCGGGGTCGATGCCCTCCGCGTCCTCATCCGTGGCGAATGCCAAACCATCCTCGCCGCTCCGCGCGGCCAGCTTGCCGAGCTGTTCCTCTTCGCTGCCGCTGAATTCGCTATAGCCATATTGAATGGCCCAGACATCGTACGAACCAATCGTGGGGGTGAAGTAATGCCCCTGCGTCGTCCCGCTGGGGACGATATTAACCGGATCGTAGTCCATCACGGAGGACAACATCCCGTGCTGTTTGGCCTGGTCGGGATTGTTCAGATCTTCGAGCTTCAGTTGCGTGCTCCCCTTGAAGTTGTGTCGTAGGCCAAGGGTATGCCCCACTTCGTGCATCACGACCCCCTTCAAGCCTTGCCGAATCAACTCGTCCCGCTTCTCGGGACTCTGGACATTGCCGGCAGCCACCATCGCCGCCGCGCCAAACGCCAATTGGCGTGCCATTTCGAATTGGTGTCGACACCGGGGCCGTGCGCGGCCGCATGTCGAGGCAGATCCGTTCGCTCACGCGCATAAGCCTGCAGGTCTAGCGGGCCACCGGTCATTTGGGCGATGGATGCAGGGGTGAAGGTCTCGAATTCCTCTTTCCAGAATTGCAGAAAACCAGCGTCGAACACGATATCCGCATCCAGGATTTGCCCCGTGTGCGGATTCACTCGCGAGGGACCCATGGCGATCGCACTGCGATCGTTGGACGTGACCCAGCGGAAGGTGTTGTAGCGAATGTCTTCGGGATCCCAAGTATCCTTGTCTTCCTGTTGCCGGACCTCGATCGCATCCACGAAACCCGCCTGTTGAAAGGCCTTGTTCCACTCTAAAATTCCCTCGCGAATGATCGATCGATACTCGAAAGGCACCGTACGCTCAATGTGAAAGGTGATGTGCTTGCGCGGCGGCGACAACGTCGCGGCGGCATTTGCCTTCTGCAATTGCCAGCGATTGATGTAACGCTGGAAATTGTCGCGATCCGAGACTTTGGTATGGTCTCGGATCACGGTCAGAAAATAACCAAGGCGATCATCCGCTTGGCGCGGCCGGTAATCGGTCTGTGGCAAGCGGCTGATGGAATAATGCACCGTCATGGTGAGGCCACGCGCGTCGGCGACCGAATCGATGGGCATCTGGCCCCCGGACGCATAGGTTGCCGCCACATCCAATTCGAGATTGCTTTCAAAAACCTTGACCGATGACCAATTGGACTTCGTGGGCGAGAACATAAAACCTGGAAGTTCACTGGAGATCTGTGGCAGGTCGGTCATGAAGATCTGATCCAACTCGATCAGGTCGCCGCCACGCGGCCCCTTGGCTGCAATGGGCAGGCTGAACAATACGCTGTCGCTATACGCGTTCCGCAGTGCCAATTCGACTGGTCCCTGGTCGGCACGAAACCGCACGTTCTTGCGGATCACATGCACGCGATTGTTCACCTTACGGAATACCCACACCCAATCGTCGCCAAACCCCCAACTCATGCCCCCCAAGAAAGGTCGATGGCCGATGCCGCGCGCGATCGAGATCAACACAATGAATTCCGTGTTGTAATGCGATGCACTCAGCTCAGCGTATACGCGGTCCTCCGTCTGATAGACAGGGAGCATCCCCTCTTTATTGATCGGATCGGTGTGATCCTTGAGCAACGCCGCGTATTCCGGCTGGGCCGGGCCGCTCCCCTTCTCGACCCCCTTGGCCCCCTTGGGACCCGTGCTGCTGTCCGAATCATCATCCTCGGATCGGTCGGCCGTAACGGCCGACGAGGGTGCGTCGGGATTCGCGCCGCTCGGCACCCCAGCGGATGGTGTTTCGTCCGACCACGTCGGGCGAACGGACCATTCGAGGACCGCAGCCAAAAGGAGTAACAGCGTCACCGTCATCACGGTGCGAACCATCGATACGCGATTCATGTGTCATGCCTCTGCAAATGCGAATACCGTTCCGGGGGCAACTCCGCCCGCCGAGAACCCGGCGCAAATCGCCCAATCAAAAAACTCCGTCAAATATAGCCTATATTAAACGGCCAGTGGCAGAGCCAGCATAACCGATATAACCTCAATACATGGCCACGGCGATCCCCTTCTTGGAAGTCCTGTCGGAATTCGGTCTGCTCGTCCCGAGCGGAGCCTGCCAATCCTTGGGCAATGCGGGGGGCTTTAGCGGAGCCCGGTTGTGGCGAGTTTCACGGGGTGGCATGGACTACTGTCTAAGGTGCTGGCCTTCCGGACACCCGGATATCGGCCGCCTGCAATGGATCCACCAAGTCCTGGCCCAGGCGGCTCATTGCGGCACGAGCTTCATCCCAGTTCCGATCCCCACCTTGGGCGGATATACGGTCGTGAACCACGGCGGCAGACTTTGGGAGCTAACCCGGTGGATCGAGGGGGCGGCCGATTATGCCATCCGACCATCGCCAGCGCGGCTGGTGGCTGCCCTATCCCACCTGGGACGATTTCACCAAGCAATATCCACGTTTCCCACGCAGGGCGACTCCCCGTTTCCGCAGCCGATGACGCCCGCACC
>SXHS01000169.1 GCA_005773145.1 Planctomycetaceae bacterium
GATTTACGACCTGGCCTAGCATGGGCAGGAAATCACTCGCCGACCACGGACTAAGACGCCAACCGCCGCTGGGGCAATGAGTGGAGCGGCACAAATGCCGGCTGTCGTGCCACCGACCGCTCCCCCTCATACCAGGCAATGGTCTCCGCAAGTCCCTCCTCAAGTCTCGTGCTCGCTCGAAACCCAAACGCTTGCCACGCCTTCCGTGTGTCCAGGCAGCGGCGAGGTTGACCATCCGGCTTGCTCGGATCCCATTCGATTCGTCCCCTGAAATCACAGAGGCGACAGATGAGCTGAGTCAGCTCGCGGATCGTGATCTCATTGCCGGAACCGACGTTGATCGGCGCGGGCTCATCGTAGTGGGCCGTCGCGAGTAAAATGGCTCGGGCCGCATCACGCACGAAGAGGAACTCGCGTGATGCGGTTCCAGTCCCCCACGCTTCAATCGACTCCTGTCCACTCCGCTTAGCCTCGACGACTTTCTTGATCAGCGCCGGGATCACGTGGCTCGAACCCGGGTCGAAATTGTCGCCCGGCCCATACAAATTGACCGGGAGTAGCGAGATGGCATTGAATCCGTATTCCTCGCGATAAGCGGCCGCCTGTACCAGCAGCATCTTTTTCGCCAGTCCATAGGGTGCGTTGGTTTCCTCCGGATAGCCATCCCACAACGCCTCCTCGCGAAACGGTACCGGAGTATGCTTGGGATAGGCGCAAATCGTGCCCGTGTTCACGAATTTGTCGACGCCAAATTGGCGAGACTCTTCCATGAGCTGTATCCCCATGATGGCATTTTCATAAAAGAAACTGCCCGGGTGCCGCATGTTGGCCCCAATTCCTCCCACCACCGCAGCCAGATGAATCACCACATGGGGCTCGGCATCGGCAAGCAATCGTCGGATGGCGGACCGGTCGCGCAGGTCGTAGTCCCGACTGCGCGGAACAAAAATGGACGCAGGCTCATACGCCTCCAATTCTCGGCATACCGCCCTGCCTAGAAATCCGGCGCCGCCCGTTACCACCAGCCGCTTGTTGTGAAAATAGTCGAGCATAGTCGCATGTTTCCAATGCGCAAGGAAGCCGCTCACTCGGGGCCTGGACATGATGAGCAGCGCAACCTGCTATCGCCGCAGTGCAAAGCCAGCGGAGACTACTAAAAAGTTGCCTGCACGAGCAAGATCACAATTGCGAGCACCTGGAGCCTAGGGCGGGGAGGCCAATCGCGCGCCGCCGAGACTGGACAGGGGCCATAGCGGCAACGATAATGAAGGATTACAGGAGGAAGCTAGCATGCGCCGTTCTTCCCTGGCCCCGCGTCACGGTCGCCCCGTTTCGGCTGCGATCGCAGCCCTGATCGCCTGCGCGACCGCCTCCCTTCCAGCGCCCGCTTGGGCCGAATCGGCGTTGGAATACAATCGTGACATCCGCCCGATCCTGGCTGAACATTGCTTTGCCTGTCATGGCCCCGATAGCGCCGCACGTAAGGCGGACCTGAGGCTGGATCAACGAGACCTGGCGATCGCCTCAGGAGCCATCCAGGTCGGTCACCCGGACAAGAGCGAACTGATCCAACGGATCACCAGCGCCGACCCCGAACTCGTCATGCCCCCCGCGGAAACTAAGAAAACGCTGACCGGGCACCAAAAGGAACTTTTGCGGGACTGGATCGCCGGCGGCGCGGAATATCAGCCGCATTGGTCCTTGTTACGTCCCACGAAGCCATCCCCTCCGGCCGTGCGAGGATCCGTGTGGGTGAAGAACCCGATCGACCGATTCGTGCTGGCACGCCTGGAAGCCATGCAGCTCCAACCCGCTCCGGAAGCCGACCCACACACGCTCTTCCGACGGCTGTGCCTGGATCTCACCGGTTTGCCTCCCCAACCCGCCGACTCGGCGACATTTGCGAGCCAGTACGCGCTCGGCCCGGACGTCGCCATGTCCCGTTGGATCGATCGACTGATGCAATCGCCCGCCTGGGGCGAACATCGGGCCCGCTATTGGCTTGATGCCGCTCGATACGGCGATACCCACGGCCTGCAGTTCGACAATTACCGCGAGATGTGGCCCTACCGCGATTGGGTCATTCGTGCGTTTGGCGACAACCTTCCCTTTGATCAATTTACGGTGGCTCAGATTGCCGGTGATCTGCTCCCCCATCCGACACAAGATCAATTGATCGCCACGGGGTTTCAACGCTGCAACATCACGACGAACGAAGGCGGGACGATCGATGAAGAAAACGTGGCCAACTATGCGGCCGACCGCGTGCAGACGATTGGCTGGGTCTATCTCGGCCTGACCTCCAACTGCAGTCAATGTCACGACCACAAGTTCGATCCGTTCACGATGCACGACTACTACGCGTTGGCCGCGTTCTTCCGAAATACCACTCAACCCCCCAAGGATCGTAACTCCAAAGACGGCGGTGGGCCGGTGCTCATTCTTCCCGCGGATTCCGATGCACCGCGCTGGGCCGCACTGCCAGACGCTATCGCCGAGGCCATCGCGGCTCGCGATGCCAGGAAGCAGCAGTTGCAGGCCGATTTTGAGCACTGGTTGGCCGCTGCGACTTCGGCAGCACCCGCCGGGGTCGATGAGCCCGTACAGAAGATTCTCCAGACGGCTCCTCAACAACGCACGCCGGAACAGCAAACGGAGTTGCTGAATCACTATCTGACGCTGCACGACGCGGCGTATCCACAGTTGGAGAACGCGGTGCGTGAACTCGAGGCCGAGCGGACGGCCATTCAGGACCGGAGTCCAATGACGCATATCCAAGCGGAGCGCACCGATCAGGCCGCCATGGCGCACGTGTTGATCCGTGGCGAATACGACCGGCCGAGCACTCCCGTGCAGGCCGCGACACCAGCGGCGCTCCATCCCATGCCCCCCGACGCGCCCCGGAATCGACTCGGACTCGCACGGTGGCTGGTCAACGACGCGAATCCGTTGACGGCCCGCGTCACGGTCAATCGCTTTTGGCAACAGGTGTTCGGGCGGGGAATCGTCTCCACCACGGAGGACTTCGGCGTGATGGGCTCACCTCCCACTCATCCGGAGCTACTGGACTGGCTCACCGTCACCTTTCGCGAGGAAGGCTGGGACGTGAAGCGGTTGTTCAAGCTGATGATGATGAGCGCCACCTATCGGCAGGCCGCCGTCGCAGCTGGAGATAAATTGGAACGCGATCCCGATAACAGCCTGCTGTCGCGCGGCCCTCGTTTTCGCATGGACGCTGAAATGGTACGCGACTATGCCCTCGCTGCCAGCGGGCGGTTGTCATCGAAAATGTTTGGCCCCAGTGTCAGGCCCTACCAACCTGAAAATATTTGGAACATGGTGGGGTTACGCGAATCGGACACACGAGACTACGTCCCAGACACCGGTGAAGACCTCTATCGCCGTACCGTCTACACCTTCTGGAAACGCATGGCACCGCCCCCCAACTTGGAAGCGTTTAATGCGCCGAGTCGAGAATTCTGCACCGTACGGCGGGAACGAACCAACACTCCACTCCAGGCACTGGTGACACTGAATGATCCGCAATATGTGGAAGCCGCCCGGTGCCTGGCACAGAATGCGTTGCTTGCCGGTGGCGGCGACGACCAGTTGGTACTGGATGACATTGCCAATCGCGTACTCTGTCGAACGTTACAGCCCGGCGAAAGCGAATTGCTGCTTGCCAATCAACGTCAGTACTTAGCCCATTACACGTCGCACCACGAAGATGCACTCAACTTGATTGCGGTCGGCGAGTCACACCCTGATGAGACGCTGCAACCCGCCACGCTGGCCGCCTGGACGATGGTCTGCAACGAAATGCTCAACCTGGACGAAACTCTGAACAAGTAAGGCCCATAAAGCCATCGCTTCCTTTGGCCGCAATAGACACCCTCAACTGACAAGAGCTTAACGATGCTTGAATCCGGCACTACACGAGACCACCTGACGCGTCGCCAGTTTTTTGCCGGCGGGGGGAGTCTCGTGGGGAATGCGGCGATCGCGTCGCTGCTCGGCCCTTCCGTGGCCAAGGCGTCCCATTCCAATCCACTAAGGCCACATTACCGGGCTACCGCCAAACGTGTCATCTATCTGCACATGGTCGGTGGCCCATCCCAAATGGATCTGTTTGATTATAAGCCGATCATGAAGGATTGGTACGACAAGGAACTCCCTGATTCCGTTCGCCGCGGCCAACGCCTGACCACCATGACCAGCGGACAGGCCCGGTTCCCAGTAGCCCCCAGCAAATACCGCTTTAGCCAAACGGGCGAATGCGGCATGTGGATGAATACGGAACTGCTTCCATGGCTGGCGAAGAAATCCGACGAGATCTGCTGGCTGCGCAGCGTGCATACCGAGGCCATCAATCACGAACCGGCGATCACCGCCATGCAAACCGGCAACCAAGTCACCGGCCGGCCATGCCTCGGGGCCTGGGCATCGTACGGCTTGGGTACCATGAACGAGAACCTGCCCACCTTTGTCGTCTTGGTGGCGATTCCCAGTAACCGCGAGCAAGAACAGGCCATCTCAGCCCGACTCTGGAACGCTGGCTATCTGCCTGGCGAGCATGCCGGCGTTTCGTTTCGCAGCACGGGGGACCCGATCCTCTATATCAACAATCCCCCCGGCGTGCCCAATGCCATTCGCCAACGGTCGATCGCGGGAATCAATCAACTCAATCAGATGACCTACAATCAACTGCGCGACCCCGAGACCCACACACGGATTCGACAGTACGAAATGGCGTTTCGCATGCAAGCCAGCATGCCAGAATTAACCGACCTGAGCCATGAGCCGGAACGCACGTTTAAGCTATATGGGGATGAGGCCCGCAAGCCCGGAACTTTCGCCTCGTCGGTGCTGATGGCACGCCGACTTGTCGAGCGCGGGGTACGATTCGTACAGATTTATCACAACAACTGGGACCACCATTCCAATATCGGCTCACGAATGCCAGACCAGTGTCGGGATGTGGATCAACCGTGCCACGCGCTGTTGGAAGATCTCAAGCAGACCGGACTGCTCGACGATACGCTCGTGATCTGGGGGGGCGAGTTCGGCCGGACCATCTACACGCAAGGAACTCTCACCCGCGAGAATTACGGTCGAGACCACCATCCGCGCTGCTTTACCATGTGGATGGCCGGAGGTGGGGTCAAAGCGGGAAAAATTTACGGGGAAACCGACGACTTCTCCTACAACATTGTCGCGGATCCGCTGCACATTCGCGATTTTCACGCCACCATCCTGCACACACTGGGATTCGACCACGAACGATTGACCTACAACCATCAGGGACTCGATCAACGGTTAACGGGCGTCCTACCCGCACGCGTCATCACGGAATTGCTTGCCTCCTGAGTTCGGTTTTTGGGGCTCAACGAATGCACGGCATGCCTTTCGTTCCTCAATCTCAATCGGAACAAGCCCGAGCCACGCTTGGCCCCCCGCGCACGCCGCGGCCATGGCTAGCCATGGCAGGGATGAGCCTGCTGCTGCTCCTACCAGTCGCCATTCGTGGCCAAACGCCCCCCTCTCCCTCGTCGGCAGTGACCCGCGAGAAAATGAGCGGTGGCAATATCGCCAAAAACGGCTTTGCGAATGAGGATGAGATCCGCGACAAGTTCAATCAATGGCAATCGGATCGAGATGCACAAGAATGGCTGCAAACGATGGGGTACCCGATCTCGGATATTGTGACCATCACAGCGGTCAAGCCGCACGGAAAAAAGGCGGATGTCGAAGTCCGCGTTAAAACCCAGGCCGCCGAGAAGACGGAGGGGATCTCGATCAAGCTTGTCCATAGCCCGCGCGGTTTCAATCAGATCGACAAACGTTGGTTAGCGCAATATGTGCCCATGTGGCACATACCTCCATCGGTCGTGGAAACGTTGCAGAGATTCGTGGGCGAATCGCCGCCGACTTCTGCGAGTCGCGATCCACAGCGTATGTTTCTGGATGAATTTCCAGCCCACGCCCAACAAGAAGTGGTGGATTTTTTCTCAGCCCATCGCGAAGCGATAGTCGCCGGGTTGCTGGCAGGCGATGGCCCACATCGCGCGGGATGGATGTTGGTGACAGATAAATCGCCAGATCACACCCGTTGGACACTTCATCCCATGCCCGAAGTCCTACGATTTTTTGGCGAGGGTCCGGTGCACATCACGCGTCATGGGAATCTCAAAATCGGGCGAATTACGATGCAACGCAAGGGAGGAGACGGCGGCCAGGACACCGCCCAGATGTTGCAATTCAAGATCAACCCAGCGCTGTTGTTTCAGCGAGACGCTCCGCCGGCCCCAATGGCCAAGCCGTGAAGCATTAGGCTGCGCCTGGTACGTGTTTAGCCTTGCGGACATTGCGGAAGCATTAGCGGCAAAACAATCACCAAGGGCCACCGGACTCATCAGCTGGAGGGCGCTAGTATCGCGAACCGGAAATCCGGTTCCACTAGAAAGAAGGTCTCCCTAGCTTCCCCAAGACGTGTTTTCCTCAAGATGTGCAGTCCCCACGATGTGCTTTCCTCAAACAAGTGCGGTCCTCAACAACGCGTTTTCCTCTGGCTCCCTCCCCCTTGCGGCTCGTTGTAC
>SXHS01000170.1 GCA_005773145.1 Planctomycetaceae bacterium
CCCCAAATACGCCACTCCCCCCATTTCACTCAAATCCCCTTGGCGCGGTCGCTGCCACCGACTTCCAGTTGCCACCGACTTCCCACCGACTTCGCTGCGCAAACCGGCCGAAAATTGAATCGGTTGAGGGGACTACTTCACCGAGAGGCCAGACAGCAGCCTCGGCTACTGGTCCCCGGCGCCCGATTCGATCCATCCCCATTCGCTCGCTTCGGCCAAGCCTCCACAAGCATATGGGGTTAGCCCGGATCCCAGCTTGGGAGTAACTTAAACACTGGTACCAACCGTGGGGGCCGGTCAACCGCCGACTACTCGAGCGTGTTTCATTGGTTGCCTTGTGGAGAATTTTAAGTGCGCAAATTACAGATGTGCCTCGTGTTAGCACAAATCGTTTGTGCGTCATTGCTCTTACTGGACTCAATCTTAGATTCGAGAAACCTACCTCTTGCACTGGTGGCGGCAGACGAAATCGTTGAGATCGTTCGAACTCAGGCGGATGACAACGAAGCACGTCAGGCAGTCACCGCATTCTTACAATCTCTTGAGAGGCGGGGTTCGGCACAGCGATCGTACACGGCACTTATTATCGTCGGCCTGGGATGCGGCATCGTCTGGCTGGTGCTCAATGTAGATCAAAATGAGGCACGTGGCACCGAGATTGCCAGCTCCTAGGGCCCCTCGGACTCTTTGTAGCTATTCACCAAGAGCCGAGCTCGTTGCTGCCCCCGTTGTTTCGGGCTAACGAACTTTGGGGGGCGTCAGCAGCGCTTGCTTCAGATCGTTGTCTGCAGGCGTGTCCGACAGCCAGATGCTGAAGAGTGCTTGCTTGAAGTTGGCTCCGGTAACCGATCCCTTAAGCTTACCATTCTTATTGACGACGACGCCATGCTGCGGCAGGTATACGATATCAAAGACGTCACCCTTCTTGATCTCGTCTTTAAAACATTCTCGAAATCGATCGATTTCCTTGCGGATATTTTGAGTATCTCCCCCGGTTGCGTTATTGAAACCAACTTCCAGCGACTCTACCAGATTGCTCTGGCTTACGAAGCCCGATGTGATTTTAATTCGAATCGACATGGGTTCATCCGCTGTGATAATTTGAGATGAGCTGTTACTGGGGGTCTTCAGATACAGACCGGCAACATAGAGCTCGAGAAGGTTTTTCTTCCGCGCCCCGGATCCGTTGAGGATCAAGCGATGCTCTCCTGCGCGAATCTGTGCTGGAAGCGGATCCGCTGAACACGAGGGGTTGGCAAACATGCACGAGCCGACAATGATAAAAGCCGCTATCAATATTGTCTTCGACATAAGTCGTTCCTTCTTTGGTTTAAAAAAACTAAAAAGACTGCATACTAGGGTACTCGCTTCGCGTGCTGGGCGCCCATGGCAGATGTTGCGCCGGGAATCTGCAGGATGCGGCGGGCCGTTTCGAGCAGGGCATCCGGGTCGCGTGCGTCTGGCGACAATCGCCAATACGCCGAGCGGTGATCGACGACGCGAAGCCTGCCGGCATGGTGCTGGACCAAGGGCTCGAGCGTCGTGCGATCTCGAAACCGCAGCACCAAAAAATCGTCCTCCAGGAGCAGGGATTCTATATCCCAAGCGGTCGCGGCGACTTTAAGCCGTGTCCACTCGATCAAACGCATCGTGGTCGCGGGAAGTGGTCCGAACCGATCCTGTAATTCAACGGCCAGTTCCGCCACTTGCTCATGCGTGGCGACTCGGTTGAACCGTCGGTAGAGATCAAACTTGGAACGCACATCGGAAACGTAATCGGCTGGCAGGTACACGTCGCCAGGTAGTTCAATGGCGACATCCAAGGTAGCGGACGGCGGCAGGTGCTGCAGTCGGCGCACGGCGGCATCGAGCAACTGACAGTAAAGTTCATAACCCACGGCGGCAATGTGACCGCTCTGCTCGGTCCCCAGAATGTTCCCGGCGCCGCGAAATTCGAGATCACGCATGGCGATGGCAAATCCAGCCCCCATCTGGCTGTATTCCTCAATGGCACGCAATCGTCGCGCGGCGTTGGGCGTCACATACTTGTGTGAGTCCACCAATAGATAACAGTGGGCTCGATGTTTGTATCGCCCCACGCGACCACGCAACTGATGCAGGTCTGCCAATCCGTAGCGGTCGGATTCATCGATCAGGATCGTATTCGCATTGGGGATATCCAAGCCGCTCTCGACGATGGTCGTGGCCAGCAAGAGGTCGAACTTGTGGTCCACGAAGTCCACCATCACCTTCTCCAGTTCGGATTCAGCCATCTGACCGTGACCGATGCGGATGCGGGCTTCCGGCACGATTCGCATCAAGCGGTGATAGATCGTTTCGATGTCGTGGACGCGATTGTGGATGAAGTAGACCTGTCCATCGCGATTGAGCTCACGCAAGATGGCTTGGCGGATGGTTTCTTCGTGCCAACGGAGTACCTGCGTCTGCACGGCGACGCGGTCCTCAGGGGGTGTTTCCAGATTGGAGATATCCCGCAAACCGGTCATCGACAGATGCAAGGTACGTGGAATGGGGGTGGCCGTCATGGTGAGAATATCCACCACGGCGCGCAGTGCCTTCAAGCGTTCCTTTATCTCCACCCCAAAACGCTGCTCTTCATCGATAATCACCAACCCCAAGTTCTGAAACTGAACATCATGCGAAGCCAGACGATGCGTGCCAATGACGATATCGATGGTGCCATCTGTGAGTCCTTCCACAATCTGCCGCTGTTCGGCCGCCGTGCAAAATCGGCTCAGTCGCGCGATGCGAAAGGGGTACTCGGCCAACCGTTCCTGGAAGGATCGATAGTGCTGTTCCGCCAAAATGGTTGTCGGCACCAGCACGGCCACCTGATAGCCGTTGTCCACGGCCTTGAAGGCGGCCCGCATGGCGACCTCGGTTTTTCCAAACCCGACATCACCGCACAAAAGTCGATCCATGGGACGCGGAGACTGCATGTCGGCCTTGATCGCCTCGATGGCGGACAGCTGGTCCCGGGTCTCCTGATAAGGAAACGACGCATCAAACTCTCGCTGCCAGGGCGTGTCGGGGAGAAACGTGATCCCCGGCCGCTGTTGTCGGATGGCTTGTAATTGCAGCAGGTCCGCCGCCATATCCCCCACGGCCGACTCGGCGGCCTGCTTCTGCCGGGCCCAGGTCTTACTACCGACTTTGGCAAGTTGGATGCGGGCCTTCCCCCCTCCCACATACTTCTGCACCAGGTCGATGTGGGTGGCCGGAACGTAGACGCGGGTTCCTTCACGAAACTCCACTTCCAAGTACTCGGCCATCTGCTGATTGCGCGACAGCAGTTTCAACCCACGGTATCGGCCAATACCATACCCAAGGTGTACCACCAAATCGCCTTCCCGTAATTCGAGGAAGCTGTCAATCGGCCGGCCGACATGACGAGCCGGCGGACGCGGACGATCGGTGCGATGAAACAGCTCCGCGCTGCTGATTACAATCACCCCCTGATCCGTCAACTGAAATCCCTGCCGCAGGTGTCCCGCCACGAAATGCAGCCGCTGCTGTTGCTGCAACGTGGTATCGGCGAACAACTCCTCGAGACGTTCGATCTCAGCCGCTGTCGGACAAACCACGTGAACCTGTTGGCCGTCCGCCATCTGGTCCAGTTCTTGGCGCACCTGTTGCACATCGGCCCCGAAGCGGTCGAGCGATCGCAGTTGTAGATTCCAGGTGTTCTCCGCACCCGTCCCCGCCACTCCCTGCAGCGTGATGCGGCCAAACTCGGCCAAGGGACGCCATACATCCGCCACAGAGAACACAGACTCCTCGGCGGGTGAGCGTTCGGCGAATCGAGCCCCCTCGCGACTGGCTTCCTCCGGTTCCACGAGAAGCCACCAGCTGTCGCGCGGCAGGTAGGCGCTGAGATGCGTGTGTTCCTCAAGCGACTGCGGCACGAGTGTGATTTCTATCTGTGCCAGCGTGGCCACGCTCCGCTGCGTGGCTACTTCGAAACTGCGCAACGATTCCATCTCGTCGCCGAACAACTCAATGCGCATGGGGTGTTCGCTGTCCGGGGCAAAAATATCCAGAATGCCACCGCGCCATGAATATTCGCCCGGCATTTGCACCGCCGTTACCGGCGCACACCCCCCCGCCGACAACCAATTCGTGAGCTCCTGGACATCAACCGTTGCGCCACGCGTTAGAGTACGAGTACTCGCTCGCAGTGCGTTCACTGCGGGGGCTGGCTGCTGCAAACTGGTAAAACAAGTGACGATCAGGCGCGGCGCCGTCCCGCTCAACGATTGCTTGAGGGTGCGCAGGCGATCGGCATAGATCCAATCGCCGATCACCCGGTCGGCGCGTGTCCCTTCCCAAGCCGGATAGCGCTGGGGCGACTCACTGGCAAACAGGGGGAAGTCATCGCAGAAGTCGTCGAGGTCATTGGGCCTCGGCAAGACCACAACCAGCGTGCGGGGAGCGGCACACAGCAGGGCGGCGGCCACGAGCGCGCACGCCGAGCCCCAAGGACCTTCGATTCCCGACTCGTCCCGATTGCCGAGATGAGCGATCAATCGCCGGTATTCCTCGTGGGCGATCAGCCCCCGCGTCAAGGACATCAACGGCGGGGGACGCACGGTTGCCGCTTCGCTTCCCACCATATTATGCGTGTGATCAACAGCCCCAAAACGCCCAGCGCGGGACGCCCAGAGGCTGGAGGCCTAGCCCACCGTTACCGCCGCACCGGCGGTCGTGGCGCGACGGGCAACACTTCGTCGAGTTGCGGCGCCGGGCGCGAGCGCGTGGAGGGGGCAGATGGCTGCTGTCGGGACCCCGTCTGTGCCGCTCGTGGAGCGGCTGTCGGTTCTTGGTGGCTGGCCTGCGTCGCCTCGGGGCGAGCGGGGGCCTGGGTCGTTCCCGCCAGGAAGTTGTCGATTTGAGCACGCCTGCGCAGCTGTTCGAAACTATCCGCCATGGAACCTCGCAGTTTTTTCTCTTGAATGGCTTTTGTCAATTCCTCGCGAACCGAATCCATCTCGCTCACGACCGGCTTGGTCCGGCCCAAATAACGCAAGATGATGTACCGATTGCCGAGCGCGATCACCCCGGACAGTTCGTTGCCGGGCTTGAGTTCAAAGGCCTCCTTCTCAATCACAGGCTGTCCGCCGTACATGCGAATGGGAGGAATTTGGCCCTGATTGGCCTTGGAGATGGGCTCGATCGAGTATTCACTGGCCAATTGGCCGAAAAATTCATCGGTGGGGGTTTTGCGGGCCATATCCCAGACCTCATGTGCCGACCGCTGGTTTCCCGTGACAATGGCCAGCACGCGCACCCGCTCGCCATAGTTCGATTCGAACCCTTTCTTGAGATCGTCATCGGTGATTTCCATGTTGTTGCCGGCCAACATCTTCAGCGCGGCAGAGGGCCAGACGACGTCGCGCATGTACATCTCCACGGTGGTTTCTTCTTCCTTCGTGACGTCTGTCAGCCATTTGTCGCGATCGATTTGGCCGCGTGCATCGGTATAGCCCATCGCTTCCGCAGCGCGACGAATCTCGGCCTCTATATCTTGGTCGGAAATGTTCAACTTACGATCTGCAAGGGCCTGCTGCAACAGCATGCGATTGATCTCACCGTCCAAAACCGCGGCCCCATGGCGTTCCAAGCACTTGTGGGCCAGCTGCTTTAGCGTGATCACATGGTCGTTAACCGTCGCCGCAACGCCCGGATGGGCGGCCCGCCGCTGCGGATCATTATAGACGTTGACGATTTTAGCGTTCTTCTGCAAATGAGCAAACAATTTGGTGGCTGCCGATCTCATCTTGTGCTCGCGAACTTGACCCTCCAGGCGTCTCTCGACCTCGATCCGCTCGGCGGGAGTTAGCTCCACAGCCGGCAGATGTTGTTCGCACTTGAACACCAGGAACTGGCCCCCCGCCGACACCACCGGCGATATTTCGCCGGGCTTCATCGCAAACACGGTTTTCTCAATCGTCGGATCCCCCACATGTCGGCGGATCGGTGGAATCAGTCCCTGGGCCGCGGCACTATTCACATCCTCGGAGGTATCTTTGGCCAGTCTCGGGAAATCAGCCGGCTTCGCGGCGGCCTGTGCGCGGATTTGCTCCGCCTTTTGGGCGTGCTGGCAGGCAATCATGCGGACCTTAACCTTAGCGCCATACTCAGTCTCGATGGCCTTCGCCATTTCCTCGGAGGTGGCCACGAGGTCCTCGGCAGCCAGTTTGCGCAATGCCAGTGTCGGCCAAACGATGTCCTGCCGGTATTGATGCGGCTGGATGTCGCGTTCATCGCGCAGGAGCTGGAGCCACCGTTCCACAGAGAAGCCAAACTTGGAAGCCATCTGTTCGATTTCCGCCTCGACGTCCTGTGCGCTGATCGCCACACCCCGTTTTGCGCAGGCCTGCAGGATCAGTTGTTTGTTGACTTCGGTTTCCAGCAGTTCTTCGCCGTGTCGGGCTAGGCATTCGCGCGCGAGCTGTTCGCGTGTGATCGGTTGTCCGTTCACGACGGCCATGGTTTCCGGCACACTCTTCGTTGGGGCACCTGTCTCGTCCGTTGCGGAGTCACCGCGAACGGCCGCCTTGGACGAGCCCTGACGCCCACCTGGCGGCGCGGCAGGGGGCCCTGTGGGCTTGCCCTTCTTGGACTTGACGACGACCGGCAATTTGGGCGAACCATTCCGAGGCCCACGAGTGGTCTCGGCTTGCGCCACACGGCTACCAACCGCCATTCCGGCAAGCAGGCAACCAATGGTGAAGGTCACCACCCACAGGTGCCAACGACGGCAGGTCCGCCTGGGAATCCAACGGAGCACATGACAAGCATACGTGCCGTTGTTATTGAGAACATCAACACCGGTGCGAACATCCATGTCCGACATCCGCGCTCCTCCATCCATGGCGACTCGAAGTACGTGAAGTTGAGATGGCCGACGCCACCAAGCGCGCAACTTCGCTGGCGAGTATAGGTAGGCGGACGGGATGGGTCAACATGAACTGCAACCATGCGAGATGCTAGCAACGTCAATCATCCATCACTTCTTGTTCTCGCTTCTTGGCCAGGTCGGAAACCAGGGCCTCAAACTTCTTGGTCAGTTCCTGAACGCTTTCCTTGACCGAAGCACATTGATCCTCGCTGAGCGTTTTGTCCTTCTCTGCCTGATCGGCCCCCTTGTTGGCATCGCGGCGCACGTTGCGAATGGCCACCTTGGATTCCTCGGTCAATTCCTTGATGCGATGTACGAGTTTGCGGCGGACTTCCGTGGAGAGCGGGGGAATATTCAGCCGGATGACG
>SXHS01000171.1 GCA_005773145.1 Planctomycetaceae bacterium
CTGGAAATGACCGGAATGCCACCACACCGTCACTCGCCCGCTGCGCCATGCGAATTCCGGGCAGCTGAGACCGTACCCAGTTGTCTGATATCATGGTGACTTTGTGGTAACGAGCCATCCGTTGGTAGGCTTCGTAGACGTCACACGTACGTCCGAGAAACCGCTGTACATTGGCATGCTGATGTGGAGTTACCGTTAAGCAACGACCGTTCTTCAGCTCCTGCATCGCTTCGGCCTGCATCGTTGCAATGCTGACCGAATCCATCTGCTCCGACTCAACATACAGGCTGATACGATCCTCGAGGCCCACCTGGCGAATCAAAGCTCGGAGGGCCTCACAGTAGCGTGACGTCTGTTCCAGCGGCACGTCGTTGACCAGTAAGGCGCACAAGTTGTCGATCACCAGCTGAAATCGAACACCCGGGGGGTAGAAGGCCGTGACATCGGCATGAAACCGCTGAATTTGCCGCAACATCAAGAGTTCACCAATTCCAACCTCGAAGGTCAATTCCAGATGGTCGGGATCGATGCCCGCATGATAGCCACCGCCTATGTCGAAGTTGAAGGGGATCGGCTCACGACGTGCCTCCGCCTGCCGAATCCAAGGGACCACCAGGGGGCGGTAGGTCCCGGATCGCGACTTGCTCAGATAACAGTACTCGCGGCAACACAGTCGGGAGAATATAAGATCCGCTGTATCACCAATAGGGGCGAATGCAGTCGCCGGCCGCAGGGGGGCCTCGCGGAAAGTGGTCATCACCGTCGCCAGATACTCACGCAGCAGGCCGGTATCGGGCTTGGCAAACGCTGCGCACGGTGCGTCTGGGAATACGATCGGCCGTTCTTGCATGTCAATGACTCTGCCCATCTATTGTCGACGGCGTGGCCCATTCGCCGGAATGGAGACGGGCCACCGCCTTGCTCGGCTCGCCTCCAGCAATCGACCAGCACGGCTTCTTACGGACCTCTCGAGAGACCAACTCCAACAAATCTCGAAGGTACCATCGCTCACGCATCAGAATCACGGGATGGCATCGAGCCAATTGCATCCCAACCGCTCCGCGAAACGTCAACAGCTGTCGCAAAAAGCCCTCCCCATTCGCTGCCGTTATCTCTCGGCCAAGCCGTACAGTGCACGCCCAAACGATCGCCCGCTCTGCGGCAGCGGAGATGCGAGTTGGCAATGTTGCAGGCACGTTGCGTGTGCCCGGATAGCGATGGTACGCAGGCCAAAAATCGGCCAAACATTGCCGCTGCACAACAACGGCGTGCTTATCGAGCGGTGTAAATTGCAACATGAGCCGCACGTAGTCGAGATCCAAGTACGGAAACAGTACTAAATTTCCGGGGGGCAAGAGGGGGATTGTTTGCAGGGCGGTAGAACGCCGTATTCGCGTCAACAGAAACGCGAACTCCGCCAGGTTAACCCGTTGCGGCAATCGCTTGAAAAAGCCACGCAAGGATGTTGCCACAGCCGCTGCGGTCGGCCAACGCCGACGCGTCAGCACCGTCCGAAACGTGTCCCGCAAACTGGCACGCAGGATTATCTCAATGTCCTGACCGGGCGACTGGTACAGATTCGGCTGACGAAAGCCAGGGTTGCCCAGAATGTCGCCGGCTAGTCCGTCCAACAGTGTTACCGGCTCACTGGGCAAGGACTGCATCAACCGCATCGACCAGGTATGATATTTGGTCTCCGCATCCACTAGCCGACGTCGATCGTCATCCAGTCCGACGTACTCATCGACGTCGGGCAAATCAACGCATCGATGACGAAACCCTAAGTCCTGTGCCATCTCGGACGCATAATGTGCATCCAAGTCCCGTCGGCCGTGATACACGCGGCAGGTCACGGCTTCAAAATCCCGCTGCCGGTGCACCAGTGACGCCAAAATGCGACGACTGTCGTGGCCGCTGCTGAGTGGCAATATCGTCCGTCCATGCTGTAGCGAGAGACATCGATCCATGGACTGCTGAAACGTAGCCTCGATCTGTGCGATGCCCGCGCGGTCCACGCGACGGTTACCCGCAGGAAAGGCCTCGTAGTCGTAAACCGTCACCAATCGGTGACCATTCCGCGTGGCGACCAGCGCCTGGCCCGCTGGCAGACGATGTACGGTTTGATCCAACGTGTCGCCGTCCGGTAAGAACTCTGTCTCCAAAAGGCAGCGCCAAGCAAGCAGATTCGCGACGCTGGTAGAAGTCGTGAGAAATTGGGGGCTGGTGGCAAAAATAAGCGATCGGTCCCACCACGCGTAGTAGATCGGGGCCATGCCCAAGGCGTCCGCCACGAGCGTGATCGTCTCGCCGTCGCCGCTGATAATCGCCGACGCAAACACTCCATTGTGCTCTTGCAATGGAGCCCGCGTCCAATAATTCACAAGGTCTGCCGCAGACGAATACGAATGCAGCCCTCCGCCCAAGACGTAACCACGGAAGGCCACTCCCGCAACGCGCGAACGGTCCGCATTCTCCCAGCCAGCATGGACCAATCCCGCGGCCTTCGTTCCCCAACGTGAAACGCTGCTCAGCAGGGCCCAATTACGGCCCGCCGAATAACCGGCCGTGTCGGTCCTTTCGCGACCGTCCGTTGGCCATCGGCTAACTGTAACGGCCTCCTCAGGATGCCAGATGCCTACAAAGGCTTCAGGATTCGCCGCTGTTCCAACGTCCGGCCATTGAAAACAAACGCAGGTCGGTGCCACTCCGACGCTCATCGAAGGTGATTCCTAGCAGCGGGCGCCGCGCGCCCACTTCGGCCACTATTGCCCCACGTCCATGCACCTAATGCCCCACCAAATGAACTCGGAAAGCGCCCCGAGTAGTCCCTCGGCAGAAGCCTCACAGAATACCTGCCTGCCCCAAATCACCATGCTAACTGGCGAGGATGCTGGTGTCCATAAGGTTTCCGCTTCCCCTAGCCGATAGCCCGCCCAAACTCAGTCCCCCAACGGCCTCCCCACACCCATGCCGTGGCTCGCGTGCCCTGCGGTCCACTATACTCTCAGCCGTATGTTACGAGGCCGGTACTGGCTTCGGGGACGGCAGCCGTTATCGCTGACTCCCTACAATTCGGCAGTTTTCCAACTTCGTCCCACGAGTCAAGGATTTTCGAATGGCCACCGCTCTAGTGGAACATGTGCTTGTGGTCCCCACGAAGCTATTTCAGGCATTGGGATACTTCCAGGGCTTTCACGCCGACGTCACCCGCTATCTCGATCCATTGCTGGAGTCCCAGGAAGCGGCCTACCGTCCCCGGCCGTTGATGGAACAAGACCCTAGCTTCAAGCAATTGATCCCCTATGTCATTTTTCGCCACGAGGATGAACGACAGGGTGTGCGGCTTTTCCAATACACGCGTGGTAGCGGTCAAGGCGAGCAGCGATTGCACCGCAAGTTGAGCATCGGAGTCGGTGGCCATATCTCGTCCGAGGACGCCTGCCAGGTCGGCCGGCATCCGTATCATGAGGGCATGCGGCGAGAATTGGATGAGGAAGTTGTGATTGAGACGCCGATGCGAGAACAATGTGTCGGGCTGATCAATGACGACCAAACCGAAGTCGGACGAGTCCACCTGGGCGTTGTACACATCATTGATGTTGACCAGCCGCTTGTGCGTCCGCGTGAGCATGACCTCCAAGAGGCCGGCTTCCGCACGCTGGAGGAATTGCGCGCGGAGCGCGAACGGATGGAGAGTTGGTCGCGAATCTGTTTTGATGCCTTGTTTGCTTAGCTCGGATCTTGCAGATTTAGGGCACCATTTTTGTGATTCAAAGTACGAGTCTGGCCCAATGCGTCTCAGCCCCATCTATTTGGACAATCATGCGACCACCCGCGTGGACCCCCGCGTGGTCGCCGCGATGCTCCCTTACTTCGACGTGTGCTACGGTAATGCCGGCAGCATCACGCATGCCTGGGGAAACGAGGCTCGGAACGCCGTCGAAGTAGCACGAACGTCGATCGCCGCCGACATAGGGGCGGAGGATCGGGACATCATCTTTACCAGCGGCGCGACGGAAAGCAATAATCTGGCCATACTAGGCACGGTGGACAACCCGCGCGCCCGCGGGAAACATGTCATCAGCGTGACGACCGAACATCGCGCCGTGCTGGATCCCTTGCAGAAGCTCGCCCGTGCAGGCGTGGAAGTCACCCGACTCACCGTGGCTCCGCATTCCGCGACGAATCCGGGCTGCCTGGATTTGCAGGAGCTGGAACAGGCCCTGCGTCCCGACACGGCCTTGGTCACCGTCATGCTCGCCAACAATGAGATTGGAAACCTTCAGCCCCTAGCGTTGATCGGCTCGTTGTGTCGCGACCGGCAGATTCCGCTGCACACCGACGCAACCCAAGCCGTGGGTAAGATCCCAGTCGACGTCCGCACGCTGAAAGTGGATTTGATGAGCTTTTCCGCCCACAAGCTGCATGGCCCCAAGGGAGTTGGTGGTCTTTATATTCGCCGCCAGAATCGATCCCTTCGACTAACGCCCATGTTGGTAGGCGGAGGACAAGAGTGGGGCCTGCGCAGTGGGACCCTCAATGTGCCGGGCATCGTTGGCCTGGCCGAAGCACTGCGACTTTGCATGAACGAATTGCCCAGCGAAATGCCCCGACTCGCCGAACTCCGCGCTCGGCTGTTTCAGGGACTCGAGGCCGCCATCCCTGATGTGCGGCTCAACGGCCCGGATTGGCGGGTGGGCCACAGTCGTCTGCCAGGAAATCTCAACGTGGCCTTCGGCGGACTTGATGGGGAAACCCTGATGCTGCACACCCCCGAACTGGCCCTCGCGAGCGGCAGCGCCTGCAGTGCGGCTCACCCCGAACCGAGTCACGTACTCCGTGCCCTCGGCTCCGATGACGATCGGATTCGGAGCAGCCTACGGTTCGGGCTGGGGCGGTTTAATACGGCTGACGAAATCGACCGAGCCGTACAGCTACTAGGGGACGCTGCGGCTCGCCTCCGAGAGGGACTCTGAGGGAACGGCCCAGCTCACCATGGGCCGACCCCAGTCGGACCATGACTGGCCCCGGCCCGAGCAGCCCTGATGGGGGATATTCGCAAGGCAAATAGGCCTTTTCTAGTCTGTCTATTTGGTATACTATTTATTGTGTTGGTAGAAGCGGTTGTCGCGAGTTTGCAAGACGGCATGTGCGGGTGCGCATGACGCGGGCGGCGGTTTCTTAGAGCGGATAATTCGGAACATTCTTGTTAGAGATTGGGGATTCAGGCATGGCGATCTCACTGACCGAACGAGCAGCAGGCGAAGTCAAGCGCATCATGCAGGACCAGAAGGTCGAAACGGAGATGTTCCTGCGAGTTGGCGTCACCGGAGGTGGTTGCAGCGGTTTTTCCTATGCCTTGCAATTCGACAAGGCGTACGATGAGAAGGCCGACTCTCGATACGATATCCACGGGGTACCGGTGGTGGTCGACAAGAAGAGCGCCCTATACTTGGATGGCACGACCGTGGACTTCTACGAAGGGCTGGAAAAACGCGGCTTTACGTTCGAGAATCCCAACGCCGTCCGATCCTGTGGCTGCGGCAGTTCATTCCAGGCCTAGCCGCTGCTGTCCGCGAAAGCAGCTCGGCTCGGTCGGTGAGTGGCATAAGCTTCCAGCCTGTGATGATCAACTAGATCTCCCTCGTAACCCAAAGTGTCGGCGAGGAATACGCGCCGCATTCGTTCGCTCGTTGAAGCAAAATCACAAATGTGCTACCCTTGACCTCGCCGACGCAGGCCGGCTTGGAAGGCTCGTTGCGTCGCATCCGCACCAGAAAAAGGGTTGTGATCGTGTCTCAGGCGCTGGGAACTACGCCCGCTCATAAAGTCCACATCGTGGGGATTGGTGAAGACGGTGAAGAAGGCCTTACGGGGCCGGTTCGACAACTAGTCGCAGCAGCAGAAATCCTGATTGGGACGGCGCAGACGCTAAGCCGTGCAACGCGAGGCAACCGCGAGTGCCTGATCGTCGCAGACGATTACGAGGTGGCCGTCGACCGCATCGCCCGCGAAACGCGCAAGAAGATTGTGGTGTTGACGGGTGGCGATCCGCTTTTTTACGGCATAGCGCGATATCTGTGCGATCGATTGGGGAAGGATCGTTTTGTTGTGGCGCCTCACGTCAGCAGCATGCAGCTGGCGTTTGCCCGCGTGAAGGAGAATTGGGATGACGCCTATCTGGTGAACCTGGCAACCCTCGATGTCGATCGCGTGGTCGAACGCGCCCGATCAGCCGAGAAGGTGGGGCTGTTTACGACGGAGTTGCGCACGCCGGCCGTGGTCGCTCGCGCGCTGCTGGATCGCAAGATCGACTACTTTGTCGCCTACATATGCGAAAACTTGGGCTCGCCCGATGAGCGTGTGACGCGTGGCGAATTGACCGATATCGCGGGATCGACCTTCGCGCCCCTGAACGTGATGATCCTTGTCCGCAAACCGTCAATTCCCGATCGTCCGCTGGACATGGCGGGACATCGGTTGTTTGGCAATCCTGATGAGTGTTTTCTGCAGTCGCAGCCCAAACGGGGTTTGCTCACCTCCATGGAGATTCGCGCCATCGCCCTGGCGGAAATGGACCTGGGGCCGCGCAGCGTGATTTGGGATGTCGGCGCGGGGAGCGGCTCAGTCGCCGTAGAAGCTGCCCAGATCGCGCATCAGGGTCAGGTGTTTGCCATCGAAGTCGACCCTGAAGATATCCTGCTGATTCAATCCAACGCGCAACGATTCGGCGTCAAGAATTTGACCACGATTGCCGGTCAGGCACCGGACGCTTGGAACGGGCTGCCAACGCCGGACTCGATTTTTGTGGGGGGAACAGGCCGTATGGTGAGTCGCATCTCCCAACAGGCCTTCGAGCAACTGCGCGAGCGTGGACGGCTCGTGATCAATGTCGGCAGTATTGAAAACCTGGCATCCGTCCGGCAGATTCTGCATCAGTTGGGGGCGGAGGTGACGATTCGCATGGTCAATTTGGCCCTTTCGACCGAGCAACTCGACAGCGTGCGATTCGAAGCGCGTCACCCCACGTTTTTAATCTCAGCGATCAAACCGGCAGCTCGCTAGACAAAAAA